>JACZYI010000259.1 GCA_022571175.1 Pseudomonadota bacterium | reverse complement strand
GCCTTTGAGCCCAATGAAAACAGGTCCATGGGCGTGGTGATATCGGTGACGGCCATTCTGAATTCTCCGGTTTCTTTCCTTCTTATATGGCCGCTGCTGGGCGCAGCCCTGATTGCGGCCGAGGCGCTTTTCAACTGACCCGCACACCGAAACCCATCTCTGAATTATTGCCGGTCGGCTACGACGGCTTTGTCTTTGATTGCCTGGACAGCACTAACGAGGAAGCCAAGCGCTGGGGTGAAAATTTTAATGGTGTACCCTTGTGGATTATGGCGCGCGAGCAGACCGCCGGTCGCGGGCGGCGGGGTCGGGTCTGGGTCTCTGAGGAGGGCAATCTGTTTGCCTCCCTTCTTTATCCACGGCCCGCTGAGATTGAACAGGCCAGCCAATTCGGGTTTGTGGCAGCGCTGGCAGTGCGCGACCTGGCCAAGACGGTCTTGCCCGATGATATTGATGTGGCACTGAAATGGCCGAATGATGTGCTGGTGGAGGGAAAAAAGGTCTCTGGTATTTTGCTGGAATCGGCATCGGGCGCGGGCGTGCATCCCTGGATAGTGATTGGCATCGGAGTCAATCTGAGCTCCGCGCCCTCCCAGACGCTCTATCCTGCCACCTGGCTGGGGGATAAAGGGAAATTCACCCCCAAGCCGCTGGATGCCCTGAAAATTCTGGCAGAGACTTTTGATTATTGGGTGAAGGAATGGCAGCGGGATGGCTTTCTGCCCATACAGCAGGCCTGGCGCAAGCATGGACCTTTGGAAGGGTCTCCACTGGTGGTCAGAACCAATGATGAAGAGTTTGAAGGGCAATTTCTGAAGATTGATGTCAAAGGCGCTTTGCATATTGTGTTGCCTGATGGCAGCGAGCGTCGCATTCTGGCGGGCGATGTTTTTGCGCTTGATGAGGACTGATGATGCTGCTCGTCATTGATGTGGGGAATACCAATGTGGTTTTTGCGCTTTTCGAGGGCGAGGGGCTTGCTCTGGAATGGCGCTATGAGACCAGCCTGGCGGGATCCCGGTCCGCGCTCAGAAAAACCATCACGGATAATATTTCCGGACATTCAGTGTCCGGTGCCATTCTCTCGAGCGTGGTGCCGTGGGTAAATCCCTTGCTCTCGGCTGCGGTTGAGCAGGCAACCGGCCAGCATCTGAAAATTATCGGCGAGGGCGGAGTGGCTCCGGCGGCCCGGGTGGCCATCGACAAGCCCGGCGATGTGGGACATGATCGGCTGGTGAATGCAGATGCGGCCTTTGCGCTTTATGGTGGTCCGGTGATTGTGGTAGATTTCGGCACCGCCACCACATTCGATATTATTGGCCCCGATGGTGCCTATGAAGGTGGCGTGATAGCGCCGGGCATTCAACTTTCCCTGAAAGCACTTTCTGATGCGGCGGCCAAACTGCCGGAGTTGACCGTGGCGCCACCCGCGAGCGGTCGGGTCACTGGGCGCAATACCAAAGACGCCATGCTGTCAGGAATTTATTGGGGCTATGTGGGCCTGATCGAAGGATTGATAAAGCGCTTGCGTCAGGAAAATTATGTGGGCGCCCGGGTGATTGCAACCGGCGGGCTGGCACCTCTGTTTGCCGATGCCACGGTATTGATTGAGGACGTGCGCGGTGATCTGACCCTGCAGGGGCTTCGCTTGATTTATGAGCGGTTGGCAAATTCGTGAAAAAGCGTGCAGAGCAAAAAGACGGTCTCTATTTTTTGCCGCTCGGTGGCTCCAGCGAGATTGGCATGAATCTCAACCTCTATTGCTGCAGGGGCAAGTGGATCATGGTTGATCTGGGCCTGAGTTTTGCCGGCGATGAGTATCCCGGCGTGGACCTTATTGTGCCGGACCCGCGCTTTATTGAGGAACGCCGGGGTGATTTGCTCGGCATTGTGCTCACCCATGCCCATGAGGATCATATCGGAGCCGTGCCTTATCTCTGGTCGCGTTTGAAAGTGCCAATATATGCCACGCCCTTCACCGCTCATATGGTCCGGGGCAAGCTGGCCGAGGCTGGCCTTCTGGATGAAGTGGAGATCAACGAGATCAAGCTTGGCGGGACGCTCACTCTCGGGGATTTCAAACTGTCCTATGTGGCTCTGGCGCATTCCATTGCCGAGGGGAACGCGCTCAAAATTGAAACCCCTTATGGCACGGTGTTTCATACCGGCGACTGGAAACTGGATGATGCGCCCCAGGTGGGGAAGCCAATGCCAGGTCCGGAACTGGCCAAAATTGGCGATCAGGGCGTGCTGGCCATGATTGGTGATTCCACCAATGTCTTCAATAAAAAATCTTCCGGTT
>JACZYI010000063.1 GCA_022571175.1 Pseudomonadota bacterium | reverse complement strand
GGGCCTCTTCCCCACGAAAATCCGCCGAAATCAATAAAGGCCTTCCAGAATTTCCCGGTAGGATGACGAAATAATGTGACGCCGGATTTTCAGGGTTGGTGTCATCTGGGCGTTCTCGATTGAAAATGGTTCATCAGCCAAGGCAAATCGTCGAATTTTCTCAATATTCGATACCCTCTTGTTTACACGCGAAACCGCAACGTCCACAGCCTTGAGTATGTCAGTCTTACTGTTCTTGCTGGATGATTTTAAAAACTCGGCATCGGGCACCAGAAGGGCCACCAGATGGGTTTTCCTGTCGCCATAAATCATGGCTTGAGAAATTTCCGGCTCCAGAGTCAGCATGCCTTCGATACGTTGGGGGGACACATTCTCTCCCTTGTCATTGACAATAATATCTTTTTTTCTGTCGGTTATGACCAGATGGCCATCTTCATCGAAAATACCTATGTCTCCCGTATGCAGCCAGCCATCACGCAGGGCCAGCGCTGTGGCTTCTTCGTCCCGCCAGTAACCTTTCATGACCAAAGCGCCTCGAACCAGTATTTCACCATCTTCCGCAATCATGACGTCGGTATCTTTCAGGGGAGGGCCAACGGTGCCAAGTTTCATTGATGAAGGGCGATTAACACAGATTACCGGCCCCGATTCTGTTTGCCCATAACCCTGAAGCAAAGGCACGCCTAACGCGGCAAAGAAAAGCCCCACTTCATAATTAAGCGGTGCGCCGCCGGAAACCAGCGCCTTTATCTTGCTGCCAAAGCGCTTTCGCACCTGGGAGCGCACCAGGAGGGTCAGCATTGCATTTTCGGTCTTCTCGATTAGGGACATGGAGTTTGGGTTTTCTACCGCCTTGCTGCCCAGGGATAACGCCCGATCGAACATTTTTGCAGCGAGCCCACCCTTGTCTTTTATCGCCCTGGTGATACGCAGCCGTAAAAGTTCAAACAGGCGGGGTACAACCGTCATGATGGTGGGGTGACACTCCTGCATGTTGGTGGCAAGCCTGTCGAGAGATTCGCCATAAAAGATCTCCGCACCCAAATATATGGGCAAAAATTGACCTCCCGTATGTTCATAGGCATGTGACAGGGGTAAAAAGCTCAAGAATCGATCATTTCCGAGACCAAGCTCGGCAACAACATCCTTTGCTCCCCGACAGTTATGCAGCAAGGCACCATGATGTATCATCACTCCCTTTGGGGCACCCCCAGTGCCCGATGTATAAATTATGCAGGCGGTGTCGTCCGGCTTGATAGCTGAAAGTTGTTCTCGAACCTCTGAGACATCTACCTCCCGGGCCAACATGTCATGCCAGGTATGGATTGTAACATTCAGATTTTGCGCCAGCTCGGGGGGCTCAATGATGATCGCAAACCCAAGCAAATCAGATTCATGAGCCGCAGGAAAAAAACGCTCTGCTAGCTTGCGTTTCGAAATTATTACGCCTTTAGCGCCGCTGTTTTCGACCACATGCCGATGATCTTCGGCAGTATTTGTGGTGTAAACCGGTACGGTTATGGCGCCCACAGTCATTATCGCCAAGTCCGCAATGCACCACTCCGGCCGGTTTTCTGAAAGTATGATGATACGGTCGCCCGTTTTTATCCCTAAGGCCTTGAAGCCGGCGGCGAGCTTCAAAACCTGGTTCGCGGTGTCTGACCAGCTGAGAGGCGTGTATACTTGTCCAGACTTGACCCAAAGAAAGGGTTTTACCCCAAGCCTTTCCGCCTGGGCAAAAAACATCTCAACCGTATTTTGCCAAACCTCAGTGTCAGCCATCATCGTCCCTTCTATGCCCCGCACACTTTCATAGTCGATTATGGTTGATGGTTAAATAGTTGATCTGCCTCAACTGGCTGAGGGTTTGAAATCAGATCGATGAATCTATGAAACGAAGGTACTATTTTATTGCCATATTCGAAAAGTTGTGCCGCCATGTTCATGAAAGTAGGTCACTTATCAAGGTGAGGACTAAATGCAAAAATGACAAAATAATGGCTTATGAACACACTGTTATCGGAGAATATACTCGACCATCCTTGGGCTTTGCCAGGCCAACAGGATCAAAACATGGAGCTATAAATTTTATAAAGTTGTCTTTTTACTGCATTCCGAAGATAGTCTATTCCTTCACTTGTCTAGGAAGGCTTAATGATCATAGAGAAAAACTCCAGCGCCTCCCGGATCAGTCTTTTGGACGCCATCGAAAAGGGGCGCGCCATGGCTAAAGATATCGATCATGGGGATTCGAGGAGCAGGCGGCGTCTTTATGAGGTTTTGGCCAGAGCCTATGCCGTTTTGGAGGAATCGGAGAGAAGTCCGGATACCTATAATCTTATATTGAGTGCTGCCGGACTCAGGGTGCAGGCGAGGGCACCTTTTACACCAGTTTTGAAACTCATTTTTGGGCGCGATTACGATAAAACAAGACTCACTGAATATGCTGCAGCATTAAGGCTTGCGATGAAGATGGAGCTGGCTCCCTCTGTGGTAGCTGATTTCATTGAAAATCAACCGGGTGGCATAAAAGGATGTGTACGAAGGGTGAGGATCGAAAGCAAACGGTTCGCGAAACCAATTGATACCAGCAAACTGTTTGAGGATCTTCCGGCTCTCGGGTCCATATCCTGGTTTGCCTCCGCTCCGGTTACAGGAAAACTTGTGGTTTTGGTGGCGCGCCAGACTGGCGACAATCGGAAGCCAGAAATTATAGCTGGAATGGACCAGAATTCGGAAGGTTTTGCAGATCTGATTCAGCAACTCAGATCAAAATTAAAATGATTGAAATTAACTATGTTGATAAATATTAAGCAGAGCTAAACATATTCCATGAAATTGTTTGGTGAGTCTGGAGAGGGCGATGAATATAGCGTCAGAAAAAGCGAAAAAAATTGAAAAGATCCAAGCGTTTTCGGCCTCCCGTATTGCCAGGACTGAGCGGGCAGATGTAAAGCGTTTTATCGCTGCATTTTATTATACGGCAGCTCCTGAAGAGTTCGCCAACGCATCTATTAAATCATTGTTCTTCCGGGCTCATTCCATGTGGCTTTTGGGGACCAAGAGAACCGCCGGGAAACCACTGATAAAAATATTTAATCCAAGCATAAAACAAAATGGCGGCGAGGGGCTCCATACGGTCATTCAGATTATCAATGATGACATGCCTTTCCTGGTGGACTCCATAACGGGGGGGTTGGCGACGACGCAAAAGATAGGCATTCATCTTTTGCACCATCCTATTTTCCAGGTTCAAAGAAAGGCCTCGGGAACGCGCATAAAAACCATAGCCTCTTCCGCAAAAGGGAAAGGTCGAAAAAGAGCGGGAATTCGGGAATCCTATATTCACATCGAAATTGATCGGCAGCGTAGCGCGGGCGCTCTCAAAAAAATCAAAGATGAATTGGATTTGATATTATCAGATGTGCGTCTGGCCGTTGATGACTGGCCAAAAATGATTTCGAAAGCCAACGACACCATTGCCGCTTGCGATGATTGTTCTCCCAATTTGAATAAGAAGCTGGTCAAGGAAGCCCAAAGGTTTATTCGTTGGCTGATTGATGACCATTTTACTTTTCTCGGATATCGTGAATACCGACTGGATGGAAACCCGAAATCCACAAAACTGAAGGCAGTTAGAGGTTCGGGCCTCGGCGTTTTACGTGACCCTACCCACTATGTATTGAGGGGGCCTAAGGGCCTGACGGCAGTCTCGGAAGAAATACGCGAATTTTTGAGGCGACCGGTTCCAATTATCATTACCAAGGCGAATGTCCGCACCAGAGTCCATCGACCGGTTCATATGGACTATATCGGTATAAAAACATTCGACAAGAATGGTAAAGTCATTGGTGAGAGGCGGTTTGTGGGGCTTTTTACTTCCCAATCCTATGGCCGGAGCGCGCAAGAGGTCCCTTATTTACGGCTGAAAATAAAAAAAGTTCAGGATCGTGCCCTTTATGGCGCTGGCAGCCATGAGGGGAAAACAATTACCCATATCATAGAGACTTTTCCCAGAGACGAGCTGTTTCAGATTGGGGAGAATGAGCTGTGGAGCGTCTGTATGGGGGTGATGCAGCTCATGGAACGCCCAAAAGCGAAAGCTTTTATTCGCAGTGACAAGTTTGAACGGTTCGTATCTGCACTGGTCTATGTTCCCCGGGATAAATATAACTCTACCTTGAGGGTAGCCATAGCCAAGATACTTTGTGACGCTTACCAAGGGGAAGTGTCTGCTTATTTTGCCCAGCTGAGTGAGGATGCCCTGGCGCGCTGGCATTTTATCATCAGAACCAAACCTGGAGCGGTGCCCAAGGCGGATCATGATGACATAAATCAAAAAATCCAAGAGGCCGCCAAGGACTGGAAAGAGAATCTTGAGGAGGCCCTCATTGAGCGATATGGAGAAGAGCAGGGAGGAACCATCTTTGCCTGTTACGGGAACAGTTTCTCCGTTGCCTATAAAGAGGCGTTCCTACCCTATCAGGCGGTTCATGATATTGAGCTTATCGGACGAGTGCGAAATGAGCTTGATTTACAGTTTTCCCTCTACAAATTGCTGAAAGACCCCAGAGACATGTTGCGGCTCAAAATTTATGGTCCCCAGAGCCTGGTTCCCTTGTCTGATTGTTTGCCCATGCTGGAAAATTTGGGCCTGAAAGTTATCAGTGAGCACGCCTATGAATTGCAAGGTAAAGCCAGGGGCTGTATTCACGATTTTACGCTGAAAAGTGCCTATGGAACGGCCGTTGATGTGGATGCTGTTCAGAAAAATGTGGAACATCTTCTTTCCAAGGTCTGGCGGGGCGAAATTGAAAATGACAACTTTAATGCCCTGACCATCAAAGCTGGTCTGCCAGCGGATAAAATCATTATCCTCCGGGCCTATTCCAGATATTTACGCCAGATCGGAATCACCTTTTCGCAAAGTTATATCGAAGACTGTCTTGTGGAGCATGCATTGATCGCACGCCAGCTCGTAAAATTGTTTGAAACCATGTTCAGCCCCCCCTTTAAAAATCGGGAAAAAAGAGAAAGGCGGGCAAAGAGCGTTGTACGAGCGATCCGAAAATCGCTTAATCGCGTGCTGGTTCTGGATCATGACAGGATATTAAGAGGGTATCTCAGGGCTATCAAGGCGACAGTTAGGACAAATTTTTATCAGGCGGCTTATTTAAAAAGCACCGGACAAACTGGTGAACCCGCATTCTCTCTGAAAATTCATTCCAGACATATTGAGGACGTACCCAAACCGCGGCCCTATGCGGAAATTTTTGTCTATTCTCCCAGATTTGAAGGGGTCCATCTTAGGAATGGCCCGATCGCGCGCGGCGGACTCAGGTGGTCTGACCGGAGAGAAGATTTTAGAACGGAGGTTATGGGCCTGGTCAAAGCCCAACAGGTAAAAAACTCGATCATTGTGCCGGTTGGCGCAAAAGGCGGGTTCGTACCAAAACGCCTGTCCAAGCTAAGTCACCGGGACTCAATTTTGAAAGAAGGCGAGGGGTGTTATCGATCCTTCATTGTCAGCCTGCTTTCTCTCACCGATAATTTAGTTGGCGGTAAGGTTAAAGCGCCATTGGGTGTCATGTGTTGGGATAACCCTGATCCTTATTTTGTGGTGGCCGCAGATAAAGGGACCGCAACATTTTCCGATATTGCCAATGAAATTGCCGAAAAAAACGATTTCTGGCTTGGTGATGCCTTTGCCTCTGGCGGTTCAAATGGATATGACCATAAAAAAATGGGGATTACGGCCCGCGGCGCCTGGGTATCGGTCGAGCGCCATTTTCGCGAAATGGGCATTAATCTGGCCACCGACCCCATAACGGTTATTGGCATTGGCGACATGTCGGGAGATGTTTTTGGCAATGGCATGCTTTTGTCCAAACATATCAAGCTCAAGGCGGCCTTTGATCATCGTCATATCTTTTTTGATCCTGACCCAGATCCGGCGACTAGCTTTGAGGAGCGCAAACGTCTTTTTTACCTGCCCCGCTCCAGTTGGGCCGAATATGAGCCCAAGTTGATTTCGAAGGGAGGGGGTATTTACCCGCGTTCTCTCAAAACCATAGTCTTGAATGATGCCTTTCAGACGTTTCTCAGTGTGGATACCACTGAGCTGACGCCCGCAGAGGTCATACATTTAATATTACAGGCCAGGGCGGATCTGCTGTGGATTGGGGGGATTGGAACCTATGTCAAAGCAAAAGCAGAAAGAAATAACGAAGTAGGGGACAGGGCCAATGATGTCCTTCGTATCAACGCTGGCGATCTTAGAGTTAAGGTCATCGGTGAAGGGGGTAATTTAGGATTTACCCAGCAGGCCAGAATCGAATTTGCAGCCTCTGGAGGTCGGATCAACACCGACTTTGTTGACAACTCCGCGGGCGTGGATTGCTCAGATAAAGAGGTAAATATCAAGATTCTTTTGAGTGATGCTGTGCAATCCGGACGGCTGGAAAAAAAGAAAAGAAACCGACTGCTGGCGTCAATGACCAAAGATGTTTCCAGAATTGTACTTGAGGATAACTATCTTCAAACTCAGGCTATATCTATCGCCCAAGCCCAGGCCATCACAGCACGAGAACAACAAGCGGGACTGTTGAGGCTCTTGGAGAAAGATGCAGGACTTGATCGCGAGATAGAAAATCTGCCAAGTGATGAGCAAATCAGCGAGCTGGCGGTTGCTGGAGTGGGCCTGACCCGGCCCGAACTCGCGGTGCTCACATCCTATGCAAAAATGTCCTTGAACGACGTCCTTCAGCCAAGCGAACTTCTTGATGATCCGATTTTGCAAGCGGAACTCGAGTGGGGTTTCCCAAAAGCCCTGCATGATCAGTTTTCCGATGAATTGTCCCGCCATCGATTGAGGCGAGAAATCATTGCTACAACCTTGGCCAATGAAGTGATTAATCGGGCGGGGTTGACCTTCGTCTATGATGTGAAAGAGGAAACCGGCCTGGCGGTTGATGAAATCGCAGCGGCATTCCTGTTGGTGCGGGAGGCATTCACTCTCGGCAAACTCTGGCCTGCCATTGATGCTCTTGATTATAAGGTTACCGCAGACACCCAGATTCGCATGCATATGGATATCGCAGAGTTTGTCAAACACCAGGCGATCTGGTTCCTCCACAATTCACCACGGCCCTTGAAAATTTGCAGACTTGCGGAAAAATATGGAAAAGAGCTTTCAGCTTTGATGCACTCTCCGGATAAAATTCTGGGGCCCCTGGCCCAAAAAAATTACAAGGCTGGCTGGCAGGCGCTTAAGGAAAAGGGTGTGCCAGCTGATGTTGCACGCTCTGTTGCCAGCCTGTCGGCGATGGGGGCCTCCTGTGACATAGTCAATGTGGCGTTGAAGTTAGAACGGGGCGTGGAAGAAGTGGGCAAGGCCTACTACGGGCTGGGACACCAAATCGGCTTTGATTGGCTGGGGCAAGAGGCACGCCGGACTGCCATTGAAGACCATTGGGACCAATTGGCCGCTCACGCGATAATTGATGACCTCGCTGACCAGCAGCGCGAACTTACCCGTCATGTGCTCACAAAAGGCAAGGGGATGAGTAGCAATGCTGCTGTTTCAAAGTGGTTAAAGGACAATAAAGTAACCCTTATTCGCTCAGAAAAACTGATGTCGGACCTGAAATCGAGTGGTCAGGTAAATATTGCCCGACTTGGTTTTGCTGCCCGGCATATCAGGAGTATTCTGCCTCTCTAATGGTCTTTCGATCTAGTGCCTGAAATGCCGCATGCCGGTAAAAACCATTGCCAGTCCAGCATTATTGGCAGCTTCAATCACCTGGTCATCTCGCATTGATCCTCCGGGTTGAATGATGGCGGTAGCCCCCGCTTCTGCGACCGCGAGAAGGCCATCGGGAAAAGGAAAAAAGGCGTCCGAAGCCACTACCGATCCAACTGTAGCAGACTCTACCGACCCCGCAGCTTTGGCAGCATCCCCTGCTTTAAAGGCAGCAATACGCGTGCTGTCGATTCGACTCATCTGACCTGCTCCAATACCCACTGTGGCACCATTTTTAACATAAATAATGGCGTTGGATTTTACATGTTTGCAAATCTTGAAGGCAAACAGGAGATCTGACATCTCATCCCGGCTCGGCGCGCGCTTTGTGACAACCTTCAGCTCATCTTCTTTAATCTGACCACTATCCCTGTTTTGAACCAGAAAACCACCGGAGATGGATCGAAGGGTCAAGCCGTCTTCTGAAGGATCGGGCATGCCTCCCGTGATCAGTAAACGAAGGTTTTTCTTTTCCGAGAGAATCCGGCGGGCCTCACTGGTAATTTCAGGGGCGATAATCACCTCGGTAAAAATTTTCACGATTTCCAGTGCCGTCGGTCCATCCAGGGGTTGGTTCACCGCAATAATACCGCCAAAGGCACTAACTGGGTCACAGGCTAAGGCAGCAAGATAGGCCTCTTTCAAGCCGGATTGCACGGCCACTCCGCAAGGGTTGGCATGCTTTATGATGGCCACAGCGGGTTTTGCCGGATCAAATTCGGAGACCAGTTCAAAAGCTGCGTCCGTATCATTCAAATTATTATAACTTAGGGTCTTGCCTTGAATTTGCTCTGATAATGCAACTCCAGGGCGGCGGTCCAACGGATCGGCGTAAAAGGCAGCTTTTTGGTGTGGATTTTCACCATAACGCAAATCCAACTTTTTGGTGGCAGACAAGACCAGTCTGTCTGGTAATTCTGTCACCACAGCGTTGGCAAACCACCGAGTAATCGAGGCATCGTAGGACGCTGTTCTGGCAAAGGCTTTTTCAGCAAAATATCTCCGCAAGCCATAACCCGTCGAGCCTCCCTGGGCCTCCAACTCATCAATCAGGGCACGATAATCAGCGGGGTCAGTTATGACTGCCACATAGTGATGATTTTTTGCCGCTGAGCGAATCATGGCTGGTCCGCCAATATCGATATTTTCGATAATTTGAGCATCATCAGCGCCACCGCGAATTGTTTCTTCAAAGGGGTATAAATTAACCACCAAAAGATCGATTCCCTGAATCTGGTGCTCTTGCATTGCCTGAATATGAGTTTTCTTTTCACGGAGCGCCAGTAAACCGCCATGTACTTTCGGATGAAGTGTTTTCAGGCGGCCATCCATCATTTCGGGAAAACCGGTATAATCCGCAACCTCACGTACCCCCACTC
>JACZYI010000062.1 GCA_022571175.1 Pseudomonadota bacterium | reverse complement strand
CCCGGCACCTGGGATCGGGAATTTCCCGGCGCCTTTGGCAGCTATGATCTATGGCTGGCTAATTATGCAGCGACTCCACGGTTGCCCAAGGGCTGGGAAAAATGGACCTTCTGGCAATATACGCAGACCGAAAAAATCAGCGGTATAGACGGTAATGTGGACCGCAGCAGATTCAACGGCAGTGCCACCGATCTCTCGGGAGAGAGGTGTTACAACTGATGCCGCAGCTAATCAGTCGCCCGCTTCTGTGGCTTCTGTGGCCTCTCTCGCCTCTTCCGCAGCGACCATATCCCTCACATCCGCAAGAAGCTGTCTGGCGTCATAGATAATACCGTCCTTGATGGTCCAGTCCACACCGCCGGTCTGCTCGGCCTCACCGGTAACGTCATTGAGGCGCGTGGCCCCGGTGCCATAGAGCAGCTTGAAATTCGCCAGGGGGTTTTCAGAGATAATGACCAGGTCCGCCAGTTTGCCCACTTCCACCGAGCCAAGTTCATGTTCGCGGCCAATCAGTTCCGCACCATAAAGGGTGGCAGAACGCAGAACTTCCAGCGGGTGAAAACCTGCCTCCTGTAAAAGTTCAAACTCTCGGATATAGCCAAAGCCATAAAGCCGATAGATAAAACCGGCATCGTCGCCGAGTGTCACCCGGCCTCCCCGGTTTTTATAGTCATTGAGAAATTCCATCCAAAGACGGAAATTTTCCTTCCAGGCAATCTCGTCAGCGGTGGTCCAGTTATACCAGAAAGACCCGTGAGCCTCGCGGCTGGGCTCAAAAAACCGGCCCAGAGTCGGCCAGGTATAGCCCTCCAGCCATTCACGGTTACGCGCCGCTTCCACGTCCCGGGTGGCTTCATAGATGGTGAGTGTGGGGTCGAGCGTAAAATCGAGCGCCAACAACTCCTCCATCACCTCAAGCCATTTGTCACTGCCGGGTTTTGCCGCCTGGGCCCAAAGCCTGCCCGCTTCACCAAAACGATGCTGCTCATCGTTATAATTATAATCCGGGGGATAATCCTGAATCTGGCGATTATCAAACATGGCTTCTGGCAGGCCATACCAGTGCTCCATGGAGGTAAGCCCTGCGCGGGCAGAATCTATCACATTCCAGCGGGCCACAGCCAGTTGGGCATGATGCATGGCGGACCTGAGGCCCAGTTTGTTCGCTTCATCAAGTGCTGCGGCCATTACCTCGGGCGGGGCACCAAAAAATTTGATACCATCACCGCCATCTGCCGCCAGCTCCTGCACCCAGATGCGAGCTTCCTCGGCGGTCTCGGGGCCGCGAAAAGTATCATGAGCGACAATGCGGGGCGCGGTAATTTCATTGGCGGCACTGCGCGCCTTCTCGTTCAGGGTCCAGGCGCGACCATTACCGCTGCCTACCTCGCGGATAGTGGTAATGCCATGACCCAGCCAGAGCTTGTAGACATATTCCGCCGGCGAGGCCTCACCAAATACAAACTGGCCGGGATTTGAAATATGGGCATGGGCGTTGATGAAGCCAGGCAGAATATACATGCCGCTGGCGTCAATTTCATGCTCGCCAACGTCCGAGTCATCAACTTGACCGATCTCGGTGATGCGATTGCCTTCAATCACAATATCCACCGGGCCAAAGGGTGGTGCACCGGTGCCGTTAATGAGTATGCCGCCACGAATGACCAGGCGCTCAAAGGGCCCCTCTCCCTCTCCCATTGGCCGATCCGGCCCGGGCTGGACGCTTTGACGATCCTCCTGGGCAAAACTCAATGAGCCTGGAACCAGTGCGATGGTCATGGCCAGTAGCATTGCCATCCCGAGCGAGGCCCCAAAAATCGCCCGAAAAAATAAATGTGATCTATTCGAAAACACGGCACCCCCCCGGAATTGATCCCTGACTGTGGGCACCATAGGGCGCGAAGGGCCATTGGCCAAGACAGAAAAGATGCAAATTCAATTGCTCACCGGAAGCATCAGCTTGCGTCTATAATATCTGAAAGCGTCTTGTTTTTGCTGAGGTCAGGCATGCCATAACCAACATCGAGCAAACTGACCTCCACAATTTTGGGATATTCCGGGGCATCTATATCCAGAATACGCCCACGAGAGGATTCAAGCACTATCGCAGCCGACAGGATATAGATGGGCTTACGGTCCCTGCTCAGCATTGGCAAATACTGAAATTCAGACTGGACCGAAGCGCCGGTCTTGAGCATGGAAACAAATGTAATGTTACATACGCAGGGCTGGACCGTCACCAGCGTCAAAAACTGTTTATAAATATCTGCCGTCGCATCAGGGAAATAATCGATGGCGCTTTTGCCCGTGGGGTCATAGCCCAGACGCTCGCTAAAAAATGTTCCGGCAAGGCGAATGGACAAATAGTCCGTCTTCAACCATTCCATGATCATGATACGAGACAGGAGATGCGCGATTTTTTCGGGCCTGAAGTCGGCCCGGGGGTGGTTTTGGTTTTCGACGAATATCTTTTTGCCAATGACCCTGATTTTAACGATTTTCGGGCGTTTCAGGATTGGCGGAAACAAACCGGGGCCAGATATAAATATCTGCTTCGCTCGGAACACCGAGTTGCACTTCAGATTGTATGACTGGCGACCCCGGCAGGATGAAAATGATAACTTTTGGGAGGTGATAGTCCAACAATCTATCTGTTGTCAAATTAGACTATTCATTAGCCAGTCCATAGGCCATCCCCCTACTTAGATTCCATTATCCCCAGTTCCCGCAACCATTCGGCTTGGGTTTTGTAATAACCGGGAGCAAATTCGCGTGCTTCGCTGTGTGCGACCATATCATGACCGCCAACGACCAAGCCGTGACCTACATCTGGAAATACTTTCAAGACCGAGGCCGGGTTGCTTGCTAAATCAAAACCTGTTTGCCAGCCCAACACGGCGTCCCGGGTATTGGATTGGGTATCTTCCGCCGCCAGCATAACCAGCCATGCTAATTTTGACCTCCCGATAAAGGGAACGGGGTCGTAGTTTCCGACCCATCCCCAGTTTTCAGTAAAATCATCCTCCTCCAGCAGCGAGCGTCGCAAGTTCAATAAAGAAAACCATGGCCTGGAACCAAATTTCTCAATGGCCCGATCGAGCTCGGCCATACCCTGTCCTGTGCCAAGATAATTATAATAATGCAGTAGAACTTCTTCGGCCTGTTCCAGAGATTCACTCGAAAAACCTGCATGTTCCAACTGCTGCCGTGTGGCAAAAATCTCTGCCTTGTCAGGTCGTACGCCGCCGCCCGTTACCACTATGGCCCAAGTGGCAATCTCTGATTTTGTAACCGCGACTGGCAAAACCCAGCCTGCCTGGCTCACCCCGAATATTCCGATTTTGGAGCGAGCTACTACTGGTTGACCAGCCAGAAAGGAAAGCCCCGCCACGACATCTTCGGCTAGATCGGTCAAAGAGGAAGATTGCCAATTTCCGCCCGAACGTCCGCTGCCGCGCTTGTCATAAATCAGCACAATAAATCCCTGTTCTGCATACCAACGGGCCATCGGCAGAAAAATCTCACGCGGTCCATCCCCCGAGCCATGTACCATGATAACCGCCGGTCGCCCTGCTTTGCCTTTCTTATCCTGCGACATCAACAGAGATGCGAATATTTGAACCTCACCGTTACGAAAACTAACTTCTTTGGTAATTATTTCTGCGGTTGAGGGCGATGCCAGTAACAAGAGGGCAACAAATAAAATTGAAGAGAGAATTTTTATCATTGACATGTTCCGTATTCGGTTGTGGTTGCTATCGATTGATTTAATATGCGAGCCCGTTGTAATTACCAGTGAAGAAGTATGAAATTTTGTGATGCCGTGAGGATGCAGTGAAGAAATGTCCAAACTGGAGAAAAACAAACAGGGCGTGATTGCTATTGCGGATTTGCACATCGACGTGAGCCTGAGCCTTGTGCAGAGAAACGGGCGGCAATTGGCGCTGCAGGATAAAACCTTCAATCTCTTCAAGAGCCTCATGAATCATGCGCCAGGTGTCGCACGTCATGATCAATTGCATAAAGCCGTTTGGGGCGACACTCATGTCACTCCCGATGCCCTTACGCAGAGGATCAAAATGTTGCGCGAAGCCCTGGGGCCAGCTCCGGATGGTGGCGAATATATTGTTTCAGTGCATGGCGAAGGGTATCGCCTGCGTTATTCGGTAAAGAAATTGACCACTCGAACGATGACACCGCAGACAAGGCGTTTTTCATTGCGCCATCTGCTGGTTTTGACTCTTGTTATTTTTCTTCTTGTCATTTTGTATGAGATTCTGGACCAGGCTGGTTTCGCCCATTTATTTCACAAGGCTCTCCACCAGCAGTAGGTGCCCGCACCGCAACCTAGGCCGTCGATCTTGCTTCAGACCGAAATGTCTGGCGCGACAGTGTCCACTGTCTGACGAAAGCTTCCACCTTAATCACAATGACTTAAGCGTTGGCGACCCCGGCAGGACTCGAACCTGCAACCCTCGGCTTCGAAGGCCGATGCTCTATCCATTTGAGCTACGGAGCCATCTCAGTCATCCGGTTCAAAAGCTGCAGCTCAACTCCTTGAAATGGCTGGTGACCCCGGCAGGATTCGAACCTGCAACCCTCTGCTTAGAAGGCAGATGCTCTATCCGGTTGAGCTACGGGGCCTGCTGCCACTTTTGAACGCCCCCTTTTGCCACAGCCGGGGCGGGGTTTGAAGAAAAAACATTCAGGGAAACAGAACTGGCGCAAAAAAGAGCTTTTCAGATGATTTTCAGGGGCGTTGCCGCTAAAAGATGACAGGCCAGATTATGAGTCAATATTGAGACCGGTGGGAAGGGAGATAATGCAGGTTAAGCTGGAAGCACCCTATGTGATTTTTCTGGGCGATGTGTCCACCGAACATTATGCCAAGACCGGTCAGGGGCTGGTTTTCTGGTGTCCGGAGAAATGTATTGGCCAGCTTCGCTATCCGACTTGCGCGGCCGATCTTCATATTCC
Source organism: Pseudomonadota bacterium (assembly GCA_022571175.1). Lineage (GTDB taxonomy): Bacteria > Pseudomonadota > Alphaproteobacteria > Sphingomonadales > SMXR01 > JACZYI01. The sequence continues at coordinate 4,229 of JACZYI010000062.1, read as the reverse complement.
GGACATGGATGTGGCTGAAGCCGCCCGCCAGGGTGCCAGAACCCTGATTATCGGCGTGGCTCCGATTGGCGGACAAATTCAGAAAAGCTGGCTGCCGACCCTGAAAGAAGCACTCAAAGCGGGTCTTGACATCGCCAGCGGTATGCATTCCCACCTGAAAGATATGCCCGAATTGCAAACCCTGGCTCATGAGCATGGCTGCCGGTTGATCGACATTCGCGTGCCGCCGGATAATCTTCCGGTCGGAAACGGTGAGAAACGTTCGGGCTTGCGCTTGCTTACCATGGGCACCGATTGTGCCATCGGCAAAAAATTCACCGCCATAACCATTGCCCGCGCCATGATGAAAGCTGGCTTCAATGTGACCTCTCGGGCCACCGGCCAGACCGGGATCATGATTGAGGGCGCTGGCATTCCGATCGATGCCGTGGTGGCTGATTTTATATCCGGGGCAGCCGAGATACTGTCTCCCGCCAATGCGCCCGACCATTGGGATATAATCGAGGGCCAGGGCTCGCTCTTTCATCCGGGCTATGCCGCCGTAACACTGGGATTATTGCTGGGCTCGCAACCCGATGCGATTGTGCTTTGCCACAAGGCCGGTGCGGAAGAGATCGACGGCTTTCCGGGCCTTAAAATCCCGCCCGTCAATTATTGCATCGATTATATTCTGGCCACAGCACGGCTCACCAATCCCGATGCTCGCCTAGTGGGTTTGGCGATAAACTGCGCCGACATGCCCGCAAGTGACCGGCCTGACTATCTGGATAAACTGTCACAAGAAACCGGCTTGCCTGCGCTCGATCCGGTGGCGGACGGGGTGGATCTAATCTTAAAGGAAATTCAGAAGATTGGGTCGTAACACTTTGTATTTTAATGGATAATAACATGACACTTATACTTGATATTACCATTGAGGAATGGGCTCTCATAAAGCCTTTCAGAATCTCCCGCATGGTGCACAGGGTCGCCCCGATGGTCCATGTGGTGCTTTCAGATGGCGAGATACGGGGTGCTGGCGAGGCCGTGGGTGTCTCCTATAAAGGGGAAACCCCTGAGAGTATTCGGGATCAGATTGAGGCGGTCCGGGCCGAGGTTGAGGCGGGCATAGACCGCGCCGGGCTGCAAAAACTTTTGGGCCCCGGTGGAGCCCGTAATGCGCTGGATTGTGCACTCTGGGATATGGACGCCAAAAAAAGCGGTAAAAGCATCTGGCAATTACTGGACCGGAAACCGCACATGGTCACAACCGTTTATACGGTTGGCATTGATAGCCCGGAGAAAATGGCCGACGACGCCCGTGCCCATTCCGGCTTTCCGGTGCTGAAGATCAAAGTGGGTGACGGCGATCTCATTACCCAGCTCAAGGCGATTGGCGAGGCAGCGCCAGGGTCCGGGTTTATTCTGGATGCCAATGAAGCCTGGTCCCTGGATCAACTGGCAACTAACGCTAAAGCACTCCTGCCACTCAGGGTCAAAATGATTGAGCAACCCCTGAAAGCGGGTGAGGATGAGGCACTTATTGATTTCACATCGCCCATACCACTTTGCGCCGATGAATCCTGCCAGGACGCCAGCGATCTGGGCTTTCTTGAGGGCCGATATGAATTCGTCAATATCAAGCTGGATAAAACCGGCGGGCTGACAGCGGCACTGGAATTGGCTGAAGGTGCCAAAAGCCGGAGTCTCAAATTGATGGTGGGTAACATGCTCGGAACGTCGTTAGGGATGGCACCGGCTTATGTGATCGCCCAGGACTGCCTCTATTCCGATCTTGATGGTCCCTTGCTCCAGGCACAGGACCGCGAGCACGCCATTCGATACCGGGACGGCCTTATGTCTATCCCCTGTTCCGAACTTTGGGGTTAGGTCTGAATATTCTTATCTGAAGTTGCTGGCATAAACCTGGCGAAGGGGCACGCGCTTTTGCTCGGCTATCACTTCATAAGCGATAGAATGGCGCTTAGCATATCTGGTGGCGTCTTCAAGGCTGTCAAACCGCAACCGCACCTGACTGAGTGTATCCGATGATCCTGCCCATCCCATCAGAGAATCTGGGCGTTTTGCATCTTTGGGTTCAAATTCTAAAATCCAGCGCCGGGAATTGGCGCGACCGGACTGCATGGCCGATTTTGTCGGCTTGTAAATTCTTGCCTGCCTCATGACTGTTCTCTGTCCTGACTCTTTTCTTGAAGCACGGTAAAATGATATCAGAATCGCCATTGGTCAAGTGTTGATTTTGCACCAGTGGGCGTTAACTATTTTCAGACCATGAACCTGCACCTTAAGAGACCAGAACAAGTGATTGAAAACAGGGAAGGATTGCTCTGTCGCGATTTATACTTGTGGCACTTGGCCCCATGATCACTTTACCGAGATTCGTTTTCAAACCCGTTAACGAGGGAAAATGCTCCTGCCAGGTCCGCTGGCTAGAGACTTAATTTTTTACTGAAACAGCTTTCCCGGATCATTAAAAATCAGCACCGAATCCGAGCACGCCAAAGCCACCAGCGTCAGACCATAGTCCTCGGCCAGCGATATGGGCAATGTGGTGGGGGCCGAGATTGTCACCATCAGGGAAAAACCGGCTGTTATGGCCTTCTGCACTAGTTCATAGCTGGCACGGCTGGTAAGCAGCAGAAAGCCGGTTTCCGACTTCAGGCCCGACCCGGCCATGGCTCCCACCAGTTTGTCGAGGGCATTATGACGGCCAACATCTTCACGAGCCAGCGTGATATCCCCGGCATAATCTTCTAGATCTTCCGGCGTCACCATCATCACCGAGAAGGGCACCCCATTATAGGTGAGCGCCAGGGGAACTTCTGCGGGCACCGACCGGGATACCTTCGCCCGAGCGCCGTCCGCGTCAAGTCTCATCACGGTAAGTGAGGCTATAGCTGCTCTTTTATGGTTTTTCTTTTCACTCATTGGCATTGCCTAACCCCCCGATGATCTGCCCTGCAACAAGCAGAAGCTGTGACTCCCTGGCTGACGGCGCACTGTTTTTGGTCTATAGTCTGCTTAAGGGGTTCCAACGCTGGAGATCAGACCATGACCGACGATGATATTGCGGATGAAAATGAACCAGAAGATGACAACCCGGGCGGAAACGAAGATAGCGTGGAGGCCAAAATCACCAGACAAATGGAAGGCATGCCACCCTGGGGCATAATCCTGATGGTTCTGGCTGGTGCGGTGGCTCTTGAGTGGCTGGTTCCCTGGTCGCTTCCCACTATTGCCTGGTGGGATGTGTTGGGCTTTATCACCATTGTGGTGGCCTTGATTATTATCGGCGGATCAGCCTGGCAAATTAAAAAAACGAGAGATGAATCCGAGGACGGTGCTCACACTCTCCTGAGCGATGGCTTTTTCCAATATTCAAGAAACCCTATCTATATGGGCATCCTGCTGGCCTTTGTGGGTGCCGGACTGGCCGAAAATTCAACCTGGCTGGTTTTGGCTTCGGTGGCCGCTTTCATGGGTATTTCACGCTTTGTTATCGAGCGCGAAGAAGCGGCGCTGGAGGATGAGTTTGGCGCAGATTATGTTGCCTACAAGGACAGCACAAGGCGCTGGTTGTAGGGTCTAATCTTCGTTTTCGAGTTGCAGCTCGGGCAAGTCACCGGCGGGCGTAAAGCCGAATATGCGGCCATAAAAAGCAAGCTCGCTTTCAAGCGCGCGGATATTATTCTCAGCTTTCCTGAAGCCGTGCCCCTCGCCCTCAAAAGGCAAATAGCCGGTAATGATGCCCTTGGCTTTGACCGCCTCATATATCATTTCCGACTGGTTGGGCGGCACCACTTGATCGTCCAGACCCTGCAATAACAATATGGGAACTGTGATTTTATCCACATGGTTAATGGCGGAACGCGCCTCATAAACATCCATAGCTTCCGGGTAAGGGCCGATTAATTGATCCAGATAGCGGGACTCGAATTTATGGGTATCGCGCGCCAACGCCGCCAGATCGCTGATTCCAAAATATGAGGTGCCGGCGTCAAAAACATCATGCTGGGACAAAGCTTCCAGGACCGTAAACCCGCCAGCGCTTCCACCCCGGATTACCAGCCGGTCAAAATCCACAAAACCCTGTTCCGCAAGCCAGCGCGCACCATTGACCACGTCTTCCACATCCACCACACCCCACTCCAGATCAAGCCGTTCCATATAGGCCCGGCCATAGCCGGTGGAGCCCCGGTAATTTACATCGAGCACGGCAAAACCCCGGC
>JACZYI010000258.1 GCA_022571175.1 Pseudomonadota bacterium | reverse complement strand
CATCTCGAACAAGGGTTGGGCGGTTTTTATCACCCGCTGGATTTTGGGTTTTCTGTTTCTGGTCCGGGGCTGGTACAAGGTTTTTGTCATGACACCGGCTGTGCACAGCCAGAAAGTTTTCCTCGATCAATTCGCTGATAGCTGGCTGCCGGAATTTCTGCTGCAGATCGCAGGCTATTCCATTCCCTTTCTGGAACTCATCGGCGGGATGCTGCTGGTGGCGGGTTTCAGGGTGCGTGAAACACTCATAGTCTTCGGCATGATCTTGATCGTGACCACCTATGGCCATGTGCTGCTGGAACCGTTTTTTGATATTGCCGGCCACACCTTTACCTATCTTGTGATGATCGTCTTTTTACTGATGGCAGGCGGTGACGACGACCGGCTTTCACTCAGTTATTTTTTGAGTAGCCGCGATAAATCCTGATAGCGATGAAAAGTGCCACCTTATCACTTGCTGCTGGAACGGGGCTTGGCGTATAAGGACGCCGCATTCTTCATATGCAGATCGGTCGGGGGGTAGCTCAGCCTGGTAGAGCACTACGTTCGGGACGTAGGGGCCGGAGGTTCGAATCCTCTCTCCCCGACCATTTATCCCAAAAGAAAATAAATAATTTATCCGGCCTAGAAATAGGAAAGAAGCGATCGGTGCCGGGAAAACCTCAACTCCCCGTACCAGCGACACAGCGGATAGAGCGCACCCACCAGCAAGACCCATAATACATAAACAGCAAAAAGTCCCACCCCGAAATTCTCCGGTCGCCTCCAATAGGGATCAAGCATTTCTGCGATCAGATTCCCGTCCATGATGCCCATAAAGACCTGGACCATATGGGCCACATAAATCAACAGGACGTAAAAAAAGAGCGGCACACGACCGAAAGTTATCAGAAAATCGCAGAAGGCGCCCCGCGCCTTTTCAGCATAAGTGAGAGCGATCAGAAACGGCCCGAGTGTCATCAGCATAAAGAGCGTCGATGGCGGGTACTTGCTCGCGTTCAGAAAAGACAAGACCGTTCGTAATCCGGAAGATTGGGGTTCCCAGGGTGATGGATCTCCGTAGCCTTTGAAAAAGCGCAAAATTACGAAAAGCACCGTCAGGCCAAGGCCCAGATAAAGAAAGGTCTTGTGACGCTTGGCGCTGGGCATCCGGTAAAAGCTGCCAAGGGCAAATCCCAGCGCCATGGCCCCGAACCAGGGAATGGCCGGGTAAATAACATAGGCTGTTATGGGGCCTATGGTCAGCGGGCCCATTTTAAACTCGGACTGGTTAACCATTATCAGCCACAAAGTGTGCCAAAAGTTGCCATGACCCCCATAATCGCCATAACCAGAGACCAGATCAGGCAGCAATCCAACCCCGAATATTATCGCCAGGCCCAAAGCACCAGAGACCCAGGGCGGCAAAAATATCAGCCCGGATAATAAAATCATGGAGGCACCGAGCGCAAAGATCACTTGAATATAAAGAGGTGCGTCAAAGGTGAAATTCCAGCCAAAACTAATGACCGTAAGTTCCAGAACAATCAGCAAAAAACCTCGTTTCAGGAGAAACAGGGCGACTTCTGAAGCTGATTTTTCACGCTGTAACATGAGAGCAGCGGAAGTCCCGGCAAGGAACAGGAATGCCGGCGCGCAAAAGTGGGTTATCCAGCGTGTGAAAAAGAAAGCAAAGGTGGTTAATTCCGGGTCGGTAGGTTCAAAAAAACTCTGTGCAAAAAAATCCCGGAAATAATCAAGCGCCATCAACAGGATCACAACGCCTCGGATCAGGTCGATAGACTCGATTCTGTGGCCATATGAAGCACCCGCCACGCCCTCATCTGTTTGGCTCAGGTTCATGGGTTCATCCATCGCGGCCCGGTTTATGCCTCATACAATTGTCCGGCCACGGGCAATTGCCGAATGCGCTTTCCGGTGGCCGAATGAAGCGCATTGGTCAGCGCTGGTGTAAAAGGGGGTACCGGCGGTTCACCGACTCCTGTAACAGGATGATCGGAATTGACCATGGTAACATGCACCATGGGGGCGGCATCAATCCGGCAAACTTCATAATCGTGGAAGTTGGATTGCTCAATGGCACCGTTCCGCGCCGTGATTTCACCATAGAGGGCCAGGCTCAGGCTGTAGATAGCCCCACCTTCAAATTGCGCCCGCACCCGGTCAGTGTTTACCACTGGGCCACAATCCACGGCATAATACACATTTGGAACGCCAAGCTCGCCATCACTCACCTTAACCTCAACCACACAAGCCACATAGGTCAGGAACGAGCGGTGAACCGCGATCCCGAGCGCACTGCCTTCCCCCATAT
>JACZYI010000061.1 GCA_022571175.1 Pseudomonadota bacterium | reverse complement strand
AATCTTTTGATTGTTTAATGAGCGTTATTACATCTCCTTGCATGATCTGGACATGATAAATATCGAATAACATTTTCACTCCAGAAGAGCCGATTCGGTCGCATACATCGACGGCCCATTCCACGGTGTCGCATTGATAGCCGGGATGTCCTTTCATTTTAAAATCTACCCGAGTATTGAGCGGCTCGATGCAAATGTTTACTCTTTTCTTTTCTGCCAGGGAAACGACCTTTTTCAGGCCTTCGACCATATTGGCCTGACTGGCACGGAGGATGGGGCTCACCTCAATAAAATGCACCTCCAGGGCATCCCGGAATCCGGGCACAACCTTGGAAGCCCTCAGGGCGTCTGCCATCAATGTGCCCCGACCGGGCCCAAGCTCCGCCACAATAACCGACGCTGGTGCCCCCATTTGTTGCCAGCGATCTGCCATCCAAAGTCCGAGCAGTTCACCAAACATCTGGCTGATTTCAGGGGCGGTGATAAAATCGCCCTCCATACCCAAAGGATCGCGTGTGGTGTAATAGCCCTGGGCAGGGTCGGTCAGACAAAAATCCATATATTCAGCGACTGTTAGTGGCCCTTGAGTCTCGATTTGGTGGATGATGTTTTCCTTGAGCGATGTCATGGGCCTAACTTGATTGTACTTCCTTATCCCGTTTGATGGCCCGGAAAATCAGATAAAGACCAAAGGCCATCATTGGCAGAGACAGGATTTGCCCCATAGAAATCACATCGCCGAATCGTCCGAGGTGGGCATCGGGTTCGCGCACAAACTCGACCAGATATCTGAAGAGTGCGTAAAGCGTAAAAAAGGAGCCCGCCACCATACCCGGCATTCTGGCTGCGCGGGTTTTCAGAAGCAGGTAATTTAAAATCAGAAAAAGCACCACACCCTCAAGCAGCATTTCATAGATTTGTGATGGATGGCGAGGCTCATCCCCGGCGCCCGGGAAATACATGGCCCAGGGCAAGGTGCTTGGTGCGCCCCAAAGTTCACCATTTATAAAATTGGCAATGCGCCCAAAAAAGAGCCCGATAGGCGCCACACACGCCATGCGGTCTGAAAAAGAATAGAGATCAATTTTGTTGCGACGGGTGAAGAGAATAGCCGCAACCATGACCCCCAACAGCCCGCCGTGAAAGGCCATGCCTCCGTCCCAGAGGCTGAGGATAGCGCTTGGGTTTTCCAAATAAAAATCGGGTCGGTAAAAAAGCACATATCCCAGGCGACCACCCAGAATGATGCCAAATGTTACCCACAGGATAAAATCATCGGCCTGGTGTTTATTCATAGGCGCGCCGGGCTTGGTGGACAGTTTTACCAGATACCACCAGCCGATAAAAATGCCCGCGATATAGGCCAGCGAATACCAGCGGATGACCAGCCACCCCCAGCGGAACAGTTCCGGGTCAATATTGTGATAAGGTAGCCCAACGAACTCTGACATCAGCATCATATATTTTCCCCATGTTCTGCGCCCAGCGGTGGATCATGCGCGAGGTTCAAAGTTTGTCAAGCGATGTGATCCGCAATATCTCCTGGTTTGACCCCGGATATATTTGACCGTTTTTCCTTTTCATAGTCCCAAAATATGCCCATACTTTACACCACATATGGAGGGTGAGACCATGCAAACCGAAAATCCACTTCTGGATGATTTGAGTAAACTGGCGTCTGGCGCACTCGGTACGCTCGATGCCATGCGCAAGGAAATTGAAGGCAGCATCAAAGCCAGAGTTGAGCGTGTCGCCAGTGAAATGGATTTGGTGCCTCGCGAGGATTTTGAGGTTGTGCGCGATATGGCGCAAAAAGCGCGGGCCGAAAATGACGAGCTCAAAAAACGAATTGAAGCGATTGAAGCGCAACTTGGATCAAAAAAAGCCACCGCAAAGGACTAATACCCCCAAAAACACCCCTTTTCCGCTATCACTGACTCCGGCTATGCTCGTCACGCAGCCAGAGTTATCCACAAGAAATATACCCCTTTTCAAATTCTGTTCTTGCTCTCGGACTCGGAGAATGGCAGGCTACATGTTGTGGGGGATATCCAAGTGACGCCCTCATGTTGTGGTCATAAGTCATATTACGGGAGGGGACATGACACAAATTGAGATGAATAATGGACATTTGAACCTTCCGAACCCTCTCGACATGATCGAAAATATGATGGGCGCGAACGGCTGGGCCTATGAACGCGTGGGCGAAGAGGAAATCAGCGCTGCCTTGCAGGGTCAGTGGTGCGATTATCAATTGCGCTTCTATTGGCGAGAGGAAGGTCGTGTTCTTCAGGCCGCTTGCATGTTTGACGTACGAATTCCCGAAGCTCGAAGAAAACCCATTTATGAAACGCTGGCCCGCATCAATGAGCGTCTGTGGATCGGTCATTTTGAAACCTGGCTTGATGAAGGTATCATCATGTATCGCCATGCTTCTTTTGTCCGGGATGATGCAGAGGGTGTGGACGAGGGCTTGTGTCAATCGGTCATCCAGACTGCCATCGCGGAATGTGAGCGATTTTTCCCCGTTTTCCAGTTCGTCATCTGGGCCGGAAAATCACCACGCGAAGCGATTGAAGCTGCGCTGTTGGACACCGTTGGTGAGGCCTGAGACAAGCTATCAGGCGAGACCCAATCCCGCTTTTAAGGCCCTGTAATGACCGGTTTTGATAATCTGAAGTGTGATAATCCTCTGGTCTTGATTGGTTGCGGCCATATGGGCGGTGCGCTGCTCAGGGGCTGGCTTGCGGGCGGGCTTGAGCCGGATGTGGTCTGGGTGGTGGATCCTGATCCATCATGTGAGGTTATGAAATCCTTGCCGTCCTCGCATCTGGTTACAACCACCGAAGATGTTCACTCCGGGCCGCCTCGAATGATTGTGCTGGCGGTCAAACCACAAGTGATGTCAGAAATTTTGCCCCTGTTGTCTGATCTGGCTGGTCCAGACACGGCCGTGCTTTCGATCGCCGCAGGAACCACACTCGCCACAATTGAAGCTGCCATGGACCAAGGTGGCACGGGGGGCAAGGGGGCAAAAGTTATCCGGGCCATACCCAATATGCCGGCTGCAATAGGTTTTGGTATATCGGGTATGGTGGCGGGCAGGGGCGCCAGTAGCGGAGATCAGGCCCTGGCTCATTCCCTGCTAGGCGCGGTGGGAGCTGTGGTCATGCTTGATGATGAAAAGCTGATTGATGCGGTCACGGCCCTCTCGGGCAGTGGTCCGGCTTATGTCTTTTATCTCATTGAGGCGCTGGCAGCAGCGGGTGAAGATGTGGGACTTGATAGGGAGCTTGCCCTGAACCTTTCCCGGCAGACCATCATTGGTGCCGGTCGCTTGCTGGAAGCATCCAGTGATTCTGCGGCTCAATTGAGACGAAATGTAACCAGCCCCAAGGGCACAACCCAGGCGGCACTGGAGGTTTTGATGGAGGGCGATGCTCTCCAGAACCTGATGAAAAAGGCCGTTCGATGCGCCTATGAGAGAGCCCGGGAATTGGGCAAAGAGGCCTGATCAGTCCCAGCGTTTCGCCAGTTTATCGTCCTGCGAACGGGCACCCACCCAGCGACCGCCATCGCTGTCCTCTTCATATTTCCAGAAGGGTGCTTTTGTTTTGAGCCAGTCGATCAGAAATTCGGCGGCTTTGAAGGCTTGTTGCCGGTGGCGGGCGGCAATGGCCACCAGTAAAATGGGTTCACCAGGCATGATCTCACCAATACGGTGGATAATGAGACAGTCATCAAGCGGCCAACGCTCCAAAGCTTCTTTTTCAATGGCCATGAGCGAAGCTTCGGTCATGCCGGGGTAATGCTCCAGGGTCATTCGGGAAATTTCCCTTATCCCGTCCTGCCCGCGCATAAGACCCGTGAAAGTCACCAAGGCGCCACTTTCATCGAGTCTTCCCCGAAATGTTCTGACTTCAACTTCAGGGTCAAGAGGCTCAGTTTGCAAGCGCACAGTCATCTATCTAACCCCCCGTCACTGGTGGAAAAAAAGCAACCTCGTCACTGTCTTTCACCGGCGCCTCAAGGCTGACAAAGATTTGATTAACAGCGAACTTGATCTGGTCCACGTCTCGGAAGGCTTCAGCATAGCCTTCGCCTTCATGGCGCAGCCAGTCGATAACCCCGGCAACATTTGTCACATTTTCTGGCAATTTCTTTTGTTCAGATCCGGTGCCGATGGATTGCCGAACCCAGGCGAAATAGAGAAGCTGCATATCGCCTCCTAATCAAAATGTTTGAGGCCAGCTCGCAAATAATCAAAGCCCGTAATCATTGTGAGTGCGGCGGCTGTCCAGAGACAGACATGGCCCACAAGTTCTGCCGGAAGCCAGGGCGGTGCAGCGCTGCCAATGATAAGGGCACCCAGCGCCACCAATTGGAATGCAGTTTTCCACTTAGACAGATTTGTGACCGGGATGGAAACAGAGAGACTAGCCAGAAATTCGCGAAGTCCCGAGACCAAAATCTCCCGCAGAAGAATGACGATAGCAGCAAGAATATGAAAGCCCACGATACGGTCAAAGGCTACCAGCAAAAGAATGGTGGCAGCGACCATCAGTTTATCCGCGACCGGGTCCAGGAATTGTCCGAGTTTGGAGGTGGTGCCCATGGATCTGGCAATATAGCCATCGAAAAAATCGGTAAATCCCGCCACGGCAAAAAAGGCAAAGCCAATCCAGTTGCTCAAATTACCTTCCACATAAAATGACCAGATCAGTATCGGGATTACCACAATCCGGGATAATGTCAGGATATTCGGTAGACGCTTCATGAGCCCCAACCCTTTATTTGCCCCATTGCGCCAACCATAGGCCTTCGAACTTTGAGGTCAACTGTCACTATGGAAATAGTCGTATATGATGCGGGCGATGGTTTTTGAGATACCGCTGACAACTTCCAGGTCTTTGAGCCCTGCCTGTTCCACGGCCCTGGCTGAGCCAAAATGATGCAAAAGTGCCCGTTTTCTTTTGGGGCCTATGCCGGGAACTGCATCCAGGGCCGAGCGATACAGCCTCTTGCTCCGCTTTGCCCGATGGACTCCAATGGCAAATCGGTGAGCTTCATCCCGTAATCGCTGAAGGAAATAGAGCACCTGACTGTTATGCTCTAACTGGAAGGCTGTGCGTCCAGGCATATGGAGAAATTCTCGCCCGGAATTTCTGTCCTTTCCCTTGGAAATTGCCACAACCGCCATGGCCTCCAGTCCCACCTCGGTCAGAACTTCAGAGACCACACTGAGCTGACCGGCACCCCCGTCGATAATCAACAAATCAGGCCAGTTTTCGCTTTCGCGATCGGGGTCTTCTTTTACCAGTCTCGAAAATCGTCGGGTCAAAACCTCACGCATCATGCCATAGTCGTCCCCCATTGATAGTGACTTGTCCTTGATATTAAATTTCCGATAGGCGTTTTTTTGAAAGCCCTCTGGCCCGGACACAATCATGGCACCAACTGCGTCCGTGCCTGAAACGTGGCTGTTGTCATAGACTTCTATTCGAACCGGTGGAGCATCGAGGTTCAGCTTGTCAGCCAGGCCGATTAAAAGCTTCATCTGGCTGGAGCTCTCGGCCAGTTTTCGGGAGAGCGCGCCTTTGGCATTGGTTAGCGCCTCTCGTATCAGGCCGGTTTTTTCGCCCCGGACTGGTTTGTGAATTTTGACTAGATGATCTGCCCGTGAGGAAAGTGCTTCTTCAAGCAGGGTTTTCGATTTAGGCGTCTGGTTTACCAGGATTAAAGGCGGCGGTGGTTTGTTGTCGTAAAACTGGGCGATGAAAGCGCCGAGAACTTCGGAGGCTTCCTCACCCTTTTCATGCCTTGGAAAATAAGAGCGATTGCCCCAGTTCTGTCCAGCGCGAAAAAAGAAAACCTGCACCGAAGAGCGGCCTGCGTCCTGATGGATGGCAATAATGTCAGCATTGCCCACGGTTCGCGGATTTACATATTGATGGGCCTGGACTTGCGTTAACGCCTGTAGGCGATCACGAAGGGCTGCGGCCCGCTCAAATTCCTGAGAATCACTGGCCTTTTGCATGTCTCTAGACAGCCGTTTCTGAATATCACTCTTCCGGCCTGCCAAAAAACTGGCAGCTTCCGATACGAGATCAGCATAGTCACCTTCCGAGATAAGCCCCACGCACGGCCCGGAGCAACGCTTGATTTGATATAGCAGGCAGGGTCGGGTGCGGCTCTCCAAAACACTGTCAGAGCAGGACCGTAACAAAAAGACCCGCTGCAAGGTATTGAGGGTCCGATTGACTGCGCCGGCTGATGCGAAGGGGCCGAAATAACTTCCTTTTTCTCTTTTTGACCCGCGATGTTTTTTGATCTGGGGCCATTTGGCCTTGATACGCAGCAGAATATTTGGAAAGGATTTATCATCCCGGAGCAAAACATTGTATCTGGGCTTCAGAGTTTTGATCAGATTCGCTTCAAGCAAAAGGGCATCTGCTTCGGTGTGAGTGGTCACAATTTCAACGGCGGTTACCTGGGCCACCATTCTGGCGATGCGATTATTCAGTCCTGTTGGACGGGAATAACTCAGTACCCGCTTTTTCAAATTCTTCGCCTTTCCCACATAAAGCACCGTACCCTTGGCGTTTTTCATTTGATATATGCCCGGCTTTCCGGGCAGGGTTTTGACAGCCGTTTTTATAGTTTTGAGGCCATGGGCGAGACCGGAAGCTGTACTGCTCGACGAGAGAGGGCGACTTAGTTTTGGTTTGTTTCCGTTTTCCATGTCACTTCTTATTGTCAAAACATTCCACTAATGTGGGATAGTATGGAGTTCATCCGGCGCTCAAATATGTCTGCAATGGTGCCATGATGACCGAAAGAGCTTAATCGAATCAATGGCGAATCGGGGATAAAAATATCCAAATTATTCTATCCACCAGTCCTGTGGAAAACCCTGTGAATAAATCACCAGCATGGGCCCCTAGGTGGCGAGAACATTGGATTCAGACGTGTTTGCCTAAAAAATAGGCAAAATTATTAACCCATTGAAAATACTACGAAAAACACATGTCAACAGCCCATTCCGCAATTAATGGTCCCCTCATTCTTTTTTTTGACCCTAAAGCGCGGCGTTAACCAAACCTTGTGTACAACGGGGACTTGCATGCCATAACCGAAGGTCAAATTTTTCAATAGGTTAAGAGAAGGTTAACGGCTCCGCTTAGACCAATTTATGTCGCTCGATCTCCACACCGACGCTTTCCGCATCAGCGATAGCTTCCAGTTTTTCCACGCGAACGCGAACCGATACAACCTTCCTTTTGCCAAGGGCAAAATCGGCGATGGTCTCTGCCAGTGTTTCGACCAGACGAATGTGGCCTTGTTTAATTATGTTTCGGATGCCGGTGATAATTTCATCATAACAAACTACATTTTCCAGTCGGTCATTATGTCTGGCCCCTGACTCGTCCACACCCAAATCGAGATTAATCCTGATTTTCTGGAGGCCATTACGCTCATGGTCATACGCCCCGACTGAAGCATCCAGAACCAGGTCATGGACAAACACATGCCGAACGGAGCCCTTCGCGCTGGCGAGCGGAAGGGGGTGGATATTATCCTGCGGTGCTTCCTCGAATTTGGTCATGCATCACCTTCTTGTCTGGGCGTAACATGGTTATCCCGATGCCAAGCCAAATGTTGACCACCATCCAGCGCTAGCATTTGACCGGTCATGGATGGCATATTCAAGATAAATTCTATGCCCTTGACGATTTCCTCAAGTGCTGGTCCAGTACCAAGTGGCACAGAAGCCGCTTCTGCGGCGAATTTTTCATCACTCTGGTAAATGCTTTTGAGTGTGGGCCCGGGTCCGATGGCATTGACTCTCACATTTGGTGCCAGAGCCTGTGCCAGAAGTTGAGTCAGGGTCCAGAGAGCCGACTTTGAAACGGTATAGCTCAGCATTTCGGGTGTTAGTCGCAATACTTTTTGGTCAATAATATTGATGATGTTGGCTCGACACCCCTCAGGAATTTGGTTGGCAAAGGCTTGGGAGAGGAAAAAAGGCGCGCGCAGGTTAATCGATAAATTTGTTTTCCAGCTGGTGCTGTCAGCGGTTGCAACCGTATCAGGCACAAAGGAAGCAGCATTGTTGACGAGCACTGTAAGCTCTCGGCCCAAAGCTTTGGAAGCCTTATCCACAAGTCCGGATAAGGACTGTTCCTGGCCAAGGTCTGCCTGAATGATTGCCGCATTGCCACCCCCAGCTTCAATCATGGCCAGGAGGTTGTTTGCTTCTGATTCCGAGCGATTATAATGCAGGGCCAATGAATGACCCTTTTTAGCGAGCCCCTCGGCGATGGCCCGTCCGACCCGTCTTGCGGCTCCGGTGATGAGGACCGCTTCAGCCAAGATTTCCTCCTAAAACTGACCGAGCATGCCATTCCCGTGGTTTATGGCAGAGGCCCCGTGGGCAACATAGAAAATAAAGATAGCATAGGCAGTACAGTAAATAATCCCGCTCACCCGGCCTATGCGCATGCGAAATACGGCGATGGGTAACAAGCTGAGCGAGGCTATCAGCATGACCCAATAATCAAAAGTCATGAAAATTTCGGGAATCGGTATATTGCCAAACAGGGAAGCTGCACCGAGAACACCAAGGATATTGAATATATTACTACCAATCACATTACCGATGGCAACATCACAAGCTCCACGCAATGCAGCTACAATAGCTGTCACTAGTTCCGGCAGGGAGGTTCCGAGTGCAATTATTGTCAGTCCGATTACGGCCTCCGATACTCCCCAATTCCGCGCCACTATAACTGAACCATCTACAAGTATCTGTGCGCCCAGAAAAAGTCCGGCGATGGCTCCCAATATTAGTGCGGTCACGAAAAAGATACTATCCGGTTCGCCCGGGAGGGCCTCCATGTCCATTAAGGTCTGGGCACATTCAATGCTCTGACTTTTATGAGTAGAGAATATGATGAAGGCCACAAGCATCATAATGAGAACGATGCCGGTGCCAAATGTCAAAGAGCCCGTATAGGACAACATAATAAGCATAAGAGTCGCGGCCAGCATGATCATCATATTTGAGGTAAATTTGGGTGCGGTGCATGTCATGGGCACAAGAATTGCCGGCACGCCCAGTACCAGCCAAATATTGGCAATGTTACTACCAACCACATTCCCCAAAGCCAAGGTTGGTGCCCCGCTGACAACTGCTTTTATGCCAACCATCAACTCGG
>JACZYI010000257.1 GCA_022571175.1 Pseudomonadota bacterium | reverse complement strand
TGACAGGTTTACCATCAATACCGCCAACCTGATGGAAATAAGTGTATTGAGTCACTTCCACACCATCGCACCATACCTCCCACCCGAGACCCCAGGCACCGAGCGTCGGACTTTCCCAATCATCTTCCACGAACCGGATATCATGCTTTTTGGTGTCTATACCGATGGCTTCAAGACTATCAAGGTAGAGCTGCTGCATATTCTCAGGTGATGGTTTCAGCACCACCTGTAACTGATAATATTGTTGAAGCCGGTTTGGATTATCTCCATAGCGCCCGTCTGTTGGCCTCCGGCAGGGCTGCACATAAACCGCCTTCCATGGCTTTTTCCCGAGCGCCCTCAAGATTGTAGCGGGATGAAAGGTGCCCGCGCCCATTTCCAGATCATAGGGTTGCAAAATGACGCAGCCCTGATCCGCCCAATATTGCTGGAGACGGAGGATCAGATCCTGAAAATACATTGATTTTGAATCTGTTTTACCCTTTGCCATGCAACTTCAATAAAGACATTTGGCGCGCCGGGCAAGGTCGCCTTCGGTGTCTAATCGGAAAATCCGACCAGACGCCAATAAGAGCCGTCAATTGAAGAATTGAAAAGCTTTACCGCCAAAGATGAAGTGGCAGAGTAAGGGATCAAATTATTCTTTGGCTTCATCCAGCGCGGTTCGCTCCTTGAATGAACGATCAAGCGAAGGGCCCTGAAACCAGCCATCGAACAGATATTCATTTACCGGATCGCCGCCGCTGAAACTCTCAGCATAATCCTTCCAGTCAAAGCTTTCCTGAATTTGTTCATATGTCATGCCCTGTTCGACCATCTCATCCACTTGCCAGTTCACATAGATGAAGAGCTCGATTACCTTGTCGCTAAAGACGCGGTCATAGAGAATATCCCCATGTCCCGGCACCAGTATTTCAAAATCATAGTCCAGCAGAACTTTCAGCGTTATAACCAGTTGCCGAGGCTTGAACGGAAATCCGAATGGTATGGGATGGTTTATGATGTCCCCCACCAGCAAAATCTTTTCCCCCGGAAGATAGGCGATCAGATCACTGTCTGTGTTTCCGAAGCCGATATGTTCGAAGCGAACTATCCGGTTGCCCAGATCAAAAACAATCGAATTCTCAATCAGAATATCCGGGGACAGGGGCATGGATTGGGCCAGATCAGCCATTATGACATCAGCATCATGCAGGGTCTGAGAATAATCAATACGAGCACCTTCGGAAAGGGGCTCACCACTGCCTGAGTCTATTCCGCTCTCAAGATCAGACTTGAAAGTTGCCAGAAATACCGGCCAACGCTCTAATATTCGTGCGGTGCGAGCCATCACCTGGTCCTCAATATATTCGCGCGTTAAGGGATGTGAGACAAATTTAACAGCGGGATAGGCTTCTTTAAGAGCCACCAGCCCGCGTGTGTGGTCATCATGCCCGTGTGAGACCAAAACAAAAGTCAGGGGTTTGTCTGTGAGTTCGCGAATTTTTTGAACCACCTGCCGCACCCCTTCACGCGAACCCGGGCTGTCAAAGAGCAACACTTCATTTTCACCAATAATGATCGTGCTGGCACCGGCCACGGGCGTGCGCCAATAATAGGGGCGTATGCCGGTGATAACCCCCGGAGCAATCTCGGTAAAAACCATATCAAACGGCCCGCCGTCTAATGGCATTTCCTCTTGTGCTAGCCCAGGGCGACCTGTTGCGAACGCAATTATCAGGAAAAGTATTATGAATCTCATCTTGCATCTCCTCGCTCATTACAGGCATACGCCCCGAACTTCCGCTGTTCGTTGGGCCGTTATATGACACGGCAGTAGCGGACACGATTGTAATTTTCGGACATAATTGGAAAAATAAAGCCAAAGAGCAAATAAATGCCCCGATATTATGGGCAAAGATCGAGATTGGCTTAATAATATCACGATATTTCGACCAAATTGTAAGAAGGACAATCAGACAGTATTATTGACTTTTACACTCTGGCTAAGGTTTATGATAACTGGAAGGTCATTGGCCTGGCCCTAGATATGGCGGCCAAGTATGCTGGTTAAATCTGATTAGGTCGCCTGCCAATGAGTACGATAGGTCATAGAACATAAAATGAGGCGGCACGAGAGCCGCCCCGAAGTTAATAAAATAACCTAAACTATTCAATAATCTTTGCGACCACACCGGCGCCCACGGTCTTGCCGCCTTCACGGATGGCGAAACGCAAGCCCTCATCCATGGCAATCGGTGCAATCAGCTCCACTTCCATGGTGATGTTATCACCGGGCATGACCATCTCCGTACCCTTGGGCAGTTCAACCGCACCGG
>JACZYI010000256.1 GCA_022571175.1 Pseudomonadota bacterium | reverse complement strand
GGTGTGATGCTGCTATTGTTCCGCCCGTTCAGAGTTGGTGATTATGTGGAAGTCGGCGGCATGGCGGGCACGGTCGAGTCTATCTCTCTTTTCACAACCCACCTGGATTCAAGCGACAATGTTCACCTGGTGATCCCCAATGGCAGCATTTGGGGCTCTACAATCAAGAATTTCAGCCACAACCCAACCCGGCGCATAGAAATGATTATCGGCGTTGGTTATGGTGATGATCTGGATCATGTGCTGAAAGTGACCCGGTCCGTAGTTGAGGAAGACAAACGGTCACTGAAAGACCCGGAGCCTCTGTTTGCTGTGAACGGCCTGGGTGGAAGCTCGGTGGATATCATCATCCGGGTGTGGTGTGAGCGGTCAGATTTTCTGGCTTTAAGACTGGACCTCACCAAGAAAATTAAAGAACGCTTTGATCGGGAGGGAATTTCCATCCCCTAGCCGCACAGAACGATCGAAACAATTTCTGGCTGAAAAACCAGCCCACTCAATTTGCGTTCATGAATTTGTCAAAGTGAGTCCAGAACTGGTCTCTGATGGAATCGCGCTCTTTTAGTATTTCGTGGCGCGCCTCTTCAATAAATTCCAGTTGGCCATTGGGCAGTCGATGGGCAAATAGCGCGACCCGGGCTTTGTCGATCAGGCGGTCGCTTCCTGCCTGGACTATCAGAATGGGCATGGACAGGCCTTCAGCGTAGCCAGGGCTGGCCAACAGATCAATTGACCGTTGCGCGGCCTGGAGCCAGCCATAGGTTACGCCACCCAGAGCCAGATCCGGATTTCGATCAATTAAAAAATGTTCGTCCTGAAATCTTTCGGGATCAGACGTGAGTAGCGCCATCCCGACGGCACTTCTTTGGAGAGACCCATAATCCATATTTCCAGGCGCATACCGCTCTGAAAATCCAAATACACTCATGGTCTTTATAAGCAAACGTCCTAGGCTGCGCGGCATGCCGGGGTATAACAAGTCGATCATAGGCGAGGAAAAGACTGCTTTTTTAATTTCATGATCATAGTCGCCGAGATATCTGAGGCTCAAATGGCCACCCATGGAGTGCGCCAGCAGATGGAGAGGGCGCGGAAGTTCCCGGGTCACATCCAGCCTGAGCAAGTCACCTAAACTGGCCACTACGGGATCAAATGAGGCCAGATGATGCTTGTAGCGATTGCTGAGAGGTCTGGCAGACAACCCCTGACCCGGCCAGTCCATAATCAGGACAGAATAATTCCGTGCGAGCAGATCGCGAATCACCTCAAAATATTTCTCGATGAATTCGGTCCGCCCCGGCAAAAGCAGAATGGTTCCGTGCGAATCGGGCTTGGAAGCACTCCAGATTCCGAATCGCACTTCACCCAATGCACACTCAAAGACATGGGTTTTGCCCCCCTCCGGAGCAGATGTTCTCAAATTTTGTCTCATAGAGCAGGTCATTTTGCTACCTCATCAGTCCAGAATTACTTGGTCAAGAAATAAAAATGGCCTCCGTTTTACAAAGGGCTGGATCAAAAAAGCGTTTGACAGCATCACTTAACACAATGTTCATGCTTCCAGGTATTAATATATAAGATTTTATACAAATATAGTTATAATAATAAGCTAGTTTTATTACTTATACCAGGCAACTTATTACTTTATATTCATGTATTCATTGCACAATCCAGTCATCGAAACTTGATAGCTGGAGAAACTGATATGTTTAAACTTATGAGAAAACTACGCACTGACCAGAAAGGCGCCACAGCCATCGAATATGGTTTGATTGCCGCTCTGGTGTCTGTAGCTGCCATTCTGGCAATGCAGGCCCTGGGAACCTCGCTTTCGGGCATGTTCAATTCGGTTGCCACTTCGGTGTCCACCAACACACCGGCCTCGACTCCTTAGTTGTCGGGCCATGTGACGAATTGGAATGTGGCCTCCATCCCCTTCGGGCGAGGAGGCCACAGTTCCGATAAAAGGAAACAGGCACACATTTCTTAAACAAACATCAGGAAAGCACTCTTCGTGCAATCGGAAAAATGTTCGAAACTTACTTTTATCAGGCAGCAACAATTGGACTTCTGGCACTTTTGACAATGGCCGCAATTTCTGATTTCAGGCGATTTATCATCCCGAACTGGATACCGCTTTCCATTACCGTTTTTTATGCACTCTTTGTCACTGCGCTCGGCCTGACCGGGCAGGAAACGCCACCCTGGATAGCCGCAATAATTCTGGCATTTGTGGTCACAGCCACTTCTACCGTTCTATTTTCGCTAGGCCAGTTAGGGGGTGGCGATGTGAAGCTTCTGGGATCCGTCAGTCTTTGGTC
>JACZYI010000255.1 GCA_022571175.1 Pseudomonadota bacterium | reverse complement strand
GGTCTTGCCATATTTATCATTGGTGTGACAGTCTCGGGCACATGGACCGAGGAAAAACTTGTCATTCTGCGGGATGGTGAAAGCCAGCAAGTCGGGCCCTATACCTATATTTTCAAAGGTGTCCGCCCCGTGGCCGGACCCAATTACACCGCCATTCAGGGGCATTTTGAAGTTGAACGTGGGGGCGTCCTGGTGGCAACGCTACGACCCGAGCAGAGAAGTTTTTCAACCCCCCGAATGCAAACCACTGAAGCGGCCATAAGAACCACGGCTGCCGGAGACCTCTATTCGGTTATTGGCGAGGCTATGGAGGGTGGTGGCTGGACCATGAGGCTTTATTTTAAACCCCTGATCGCCTGGATCTGGCTGGGAGCGCTTATGATGGTCTTTGGTGGCATGCTTGCACTCTCTGACCGGCGTGGTCGGGCAAAACGAAGCAAGACAATACTCTCAGCTGCAGCCCAGCCAGCGGAATAGGAAAAGCCATGCCGCGAATATATATCCTTCCGCTTCTTATTTTTATGATCATAGCCGCTGCACTTTTCGCCGGACTTTTCCTGAAGCCTGCGGAAATACCATCGGCTCGAGTTGGAAATTTAGCACCCGAAACCAACCTGCCTGCCTTGTTTGAAGACAGTAGCGGAATAGATATGTCGAACATTCGAAACGGTAATGTGAAGCTGGTGAATATTTTTGCATCCTGGTGTGTGCCTTGCATTGTTGAGCACCCTTACCTGATGGAACTCCAGCGTTTGGGTGTGGATATCTTCGCCATCAATTACAAAGACACCCCCGAAGACGCCAAGGATTTTTTGCTCTTGCGCGGCAATCCTTTTTCCAGGGTAGGGCAGGACCCGGATGGGCGCGCGGGCATTGATTGGGGCGTGACCGGAGTGCCAGAAACCTTTGTGGTCGATGGTGAGGGCCGGATTATTTACCAGCATATTGGCCCGCTTTCAACTCAGGCCATCAGGCAGGATATCATGCCACTCCTGAGGCGGGATGAGATGGGGTCCGATCAATGAGGGGGGGCTATTTCCTTTCTCTTTTTCTTCTGGCCGTGAGCGTCAGCGCGGTGATGTTTCCTGGCACGCTCGGCGCCCAGGAACGGCAGGAAGAGGTCTTTCTCGAGGATCCGGCCATGGAAGCACAAGCCAGGGAGATCATGAAAGGCATTCGGTGTCTGGTTTGCCAGAACCAATCCATTGAAGAATCGAATGCCGACCTGGCGCTGGATTTGCGTAGAATTGTCCGGGAACATGTGGCTCGGGGTGATAACAAGGAAACCATCGAAGCCTTCCTGGTGGCGCGATATGGCGACTGGGTCTTGCTGGCGCCGCCGTTCAAACTTGGGACGCTGCTTTTATGGCTTTCACCTTTGATTTTTCTGATGTTGGGAGCAATTGGGCTTTATCGCTTTCAACGGTCCCGGGCCCTGGCTGATCCAGAAGATGACTTGAGCGAGGCAGAGGCTTCCCGTTTGCGGGACTTGCTGGAGGATGAGGATTAATTGATGATCTGGAGTATTTTCATCTTGATGCTGGGCGCGCTGGCAATGATCTTCTGGAGAAGTGGCCGGTATTTTGGCGCGGGCAGCGCTGAGGACAGCCAGGCCATTTATAAGGCACAGATAAAGGCTCTTGAAACCGACCGTGACGAGGGCCGGTTGGCGGGAGAGTCTTACCATATCCTGCACGCTGAAACCGCCCGTCGCCTGATTGCCTCGGCCGAAGGAGAAGGTGTTCTGCTCTCCCATAAGTCCGGCATCCAAACTTTCTACCCGGTTGTTGTCGGCCTTCTGATTTTGGTGAGCGTGGCTCTTTATGCTCTCCTGGGAAGTCCATATCTTGCCTCAAGCATTATTTGGGAGCCAGTGACTGAGGAGGGGACGACCGGTGGGCCAGGGTTGCAGGAGCTCTTGCCCGAGATCGAAGCGCGGTTGGAGGCTAACCCTGATGATCTTGAGGGCTGGGTCATTCTGGCCCGGTCTTACACCAGTCTCGGGCGCATGGCCGATGCCGCAAACGCCTATGGCCAGGCTGTTGCCATTGAGCCTGAACATGCAACCCTGTGGGTATCCCAGGCTGAAGCATTAGTCGAATTGGCAGAAGGGTTGCTGACGCCGGCTGCACGGTTGGCATTTTTGAGGGCGGGCGCACTGGAGCCGGACCATCCCGCGGTTCTCTATTATGAAGGGGTGGCGGAATTTCAGGATGGCAATATTCGTGAAGCTCTCACCATCTGGCAGAATTTGCAGGGCATTTCACCAGAAGGGGCACCCTGGATGGCCAGCCTGAAGGCTGGCCTTCGGGAGGAGCTACGAAGGTGGTCGAGCCGAGCG
>JACZYI010000060.1 GCA_022571175.1 Pseudomonadota bacterium | reverse complement strand
GCTCCTCGGCCTGCCGCAGCTCGCCCTCGATTTTTGGACGCTCGAGTCCGGTCAAGCGTTGCAGGCGCATCTGCAGGATCGCATCGGACTGGATGCGGGTGAGCGAGAACTCATTCATCAGCGCGGCGCGTGCGTCGTCCGCGGTCTGCGAGCTGCGAATGAGTGAGATGACACGGTCAATGTGATCGACGGCTGTCAGGTAGCCGCGCAGGATGTGCGCGCGGCGCTCTTCTTTTTCGAGCAGGAACAGCGAGCGCCGCCGGATCACGATCTGGCGATGGTCGCGGTATGCAAGCAGCAGCTCCTTGAGCGGCAGGACACACGGGCGCCCGTCCGTGAGCGCGATGGACTGGATGGAGAAGCTCGACTGCAGCGCAGTGTGCTTGTAGAGCTGGTTGAGCACGACCTGCTCATTCTCGCCCCTGCGCAGCTCTACCACCAGCCGGATACCGGTGCGGTCGGACTCGTCGCGCACGTCGGAGATCCCCTTGAAACGACCGTCCTTCACACCCTCGGCAATCTCGGTGGCCAGCAAGTCCGGGGTCATGCTACCGCAGGCAATAACGCCAAATCCGCCAGCATTTGATATGGCTGAGACCAGATTGCGATCAGAAAGCCAGGTCATGGCACCGCCCATGATGGCGTAACGTGTGTTCAAGAATCTGGTTCCTCTGAGCCATAACTTTTCGAGCTTGGCATTGCCGTCCGACATAAGACCCCCCTTATGAGTTTTCAGTGGACTTTCATTTAAAGTTTTGGCTTCACGCAATCAAGGGTGAAAAAGATTCCGACCCTTATTCATGAAGCATCTGGACCCACCATGGTTCCCGTTTTTTGTTCAAAACTTGAAAGGACTTGTAAGGGTATTTTGAGATCCCTGGCCAGTTCAATGGCGGCCAGATTCAAAACTCTGGCTCCCCTGGAAGCCTTCTCAAGCATTTCATCATAGGATATTTCGGGTAATTTCCGGGCGCTCGATACCTGTCTTGGATCATCAGAATATACGCCCGGCACATCTGTATATATATCACAACGATCTGCCTTGATGGCTGCAGCCACTGCCACCGCCGTCAAATCGGACCCTCCTCGTCCGAGAGTGGACACTCTACCCGTCTCGTCCACCCCCTGATATCCGGCAATCACGGGAACAATTCCCTGCTCCAGATCAGTGATGAGCAAGCGCGCAGCCACATCTTTAATTCGAGCCTGACCGTGAGCATCGTCTGTGGTGATGGGAATTTGCCAGCCCAGCCAGGATTTTGCCTTGATGCCCATATCGCTTAATAATATGGCCATAAGACCTGCAGAAATCTGTTCGCCTGCCGACATAACCACATCATATTCCTGTAGATTGCATTTTCTCACTGCCTTCTGGCAGAGATCATCCAGATGGTCTGTCATCCCCGCCATGGCAGAGACAACCACCACCACTTGATCGCCCATGGTGATCGATTCGGCAATTTTTCTAGCTACCTGGCGCATGCGTTCCATATCACCAAGCGAAGTGCCTCCAAATTTTTTCACAATCCGTGCCAATAGTCTACTCCAGCAAGTGAGCCAATTCACTGAGTGACGGGCTTCGTCCAACAGGCTAAGATGGGAATAGTCATAAAGATAAGGAGTGATTTCTGCAAGATTGTGTTGGAATGACACTGTGTTGACGAAATCAAGGACGCGTTTTTTTAACATGAATATCAAGACCCATACCAAAGCTTTGAGCGCGTCGCTGGATTCCACTGATGTGGAAAAATTCAGTGAACTGGCTGAGGAATGGTGGAATCCGGATGGTCCCTTCAAACCGCTTCATGTGATCAACCCTATGAGACTCAAGTTTATCCGCGAGTGCTGCAGCGATCATTTTTCATTGAAAAGCACTGCTCGAACACCGTTCAACAGCCTCACCATTCTGGATATTGGCTGCGGAGGCGGTTTGCTGACAGAGCCCCTCTCCCGGCTTGGTGGGGAAGTAACCGGACTTGATGCCTCGGAAGAATCAATCCGGGTGGCACGTTCACACGCTCTATCCCTGTCACTTTCCTCGAATTATGTTCAAGGAACTGCTGAGGAGTTGGCCGAAAAAGGGAGAGAATTTGACTTGATCGTCAATATGGAAGTGATTGAACATGTGGCCGATCTGGACAGCTTTTTCAAAGCCTGCCGCAGCCTTCTCGATAAGGGAGGTTTGATGCTGTTTTCAACCATTAATCGAACTGCTGAATCTTATTTGAAGGCGATCGTGGCCGGGGAATATATATTGCGCTGGCTACCACGTGGAACCCACGACTGGCGCAAATTCAAAAAACCGTCCGAAGTGAAACGCTCGCTTGAGAAAGCTGGTTTTGAACTGACCAGTCTCCAGGGCTTTGGCTTGGCCATGCCGAGTGGTCGATGGCAGTTAAACCATAATCTGAATGTAAACTATTTTGGGATCGCGCGGCCCATTTCTCGCTAATCTGGCCACGGGGGACTTTGCAGTAATTCTTGATATCAGGCGTCTCGTGGTCCGCGACGGCGCACAGTGGGCAAGGTTACAATTTCAATACCTTCGTCGAGAAGTTCTTCTGATTCCTCAACACTTGCTTTTCCATAAATGCCGCGTTCCTCGCTCTCTCCATAATGAATCTTGCGGGCCTCTTCCGGAAACTCGCTGCCCACATATTCGCAATTGCTTTCCACATGGTCGCGCACTTTCTCCAAAACCCGATCCAGCTCACTTCGCAGCGAGTGCGGCAATGGCCCCAGACTTAGATTCTGACCACCCTCGAACAGCTCATCCACACTAACGTCTCCAACACCGCCCGATGACGGCCGACGATTGCTTTTGGCAGAAATATTGGGAGCTGAAATAGCTTTCGTCACTTCATTAACACCGCAAACGGGGCATTCTATTTCATTCTTTTTTTGCTGATCCGAATAGTCATCACTTGAACGAAACCAGGCCTCGAACTGGTGCCCTAAACGACATTTTAAATCAAAAACAATCATCTCAACTTCCAAGTTTTTTGGTATGACTGAGTGATGGTATTTTTTGACGCGTCCTGTCAACCTCTTTCAGGTCCAGCCGCTGAATTGTGATGCCCGGTTTTTCACCCCCATCAGCCAAGATCCGACCCCAAGGGTCAACCACCAGGGAATGACCGTAGGTGTCGCGCCCCATCACATGCCGGCCTCCTTGCGCTGGTGCCAAAATATAGGATCCTGTTTCAATGGCACGAGCCTGCAACAGGGTATGCCAATGAGCCTCACCTGTGACCTTGGTGAAGGCAGACGGAACCGCAATAATCCCGGCACCCTTGAGAGCCATGGCTCGAAACAGATAGGGAAATCTCAGATCATAGCAAATTGTCATGCCCAGCTTCACCGACGGTAAATTTGCCACAACCGGCTCAGTACCGGCATGGTATAATTTGGATTCCCGATAGCTTTCACCGTCTGGCAAATCCACATCAAACATGTGTATTTTGTCATATCGCGCCCTGATCTCTCCATCGGGGTCTATCAGGAAAGACCGGTTGGCCACCCATTCATCGTCAATCTTGATAGCGAGCGAGCCAATCAGCAACCAGATTCCAAGTGTCCGGGCGGAGTCTCTGAGCATCTTCAGACAAAGATCATTGGGCTCTTCCCGTATTTTTTCTAACAATGGTTCGCGCCTGATTTCCATGAGCCCGGTCATCTCCGGTGTCAGCACAAACTCTGCACCCGCCCGGGCAGCATCCTCAATCAGTGATTGGGCAACAGCGGTATTTCCAGCCACATCATTGGAAGAAGTCATTTGCACCAGGCCGATGGTAATGTGATCGCTCATGAACCAGCCAGCAATTGATCCAGCCGACCGGCAGCTTCCAGAGCATATAGCTCATCGCATCCGCCGATGTGACGCTCACCAATGAATATCTGGGGAACGGAAGTTTGGCCTTGAGTTTTTTCCTTCATTTCCCGGCGCGCGTTCAAGTTCATGGTGACATCAATCTCTTCATATTCGGTGCCCTTGGATTTCAAAAGTGACTTTACCCGGTAGCAATAGCCACAGAGCATCGAAGTGTATATTTTTACCTCCGCCATATCTTCAATCTCATTTCCAGTTCCTGGCCCAGCCCGAGGCTCTCACTATAACCTGAGTCTCTATACAAACTGGCCACCCGCACGAACAACCCGTGTCAGGGTCAATATATTCACCTGTGCGGCCCCGGCATTTTTAAGTGTTCGCGCACAGGATTCAACAGTGGCACCCGTGGTCAGCACATCATCAATCAACAGAATTCTTTTACCATCCAGTTGTTTCTTATCGGCCGGTGAGACGCAAAAAGCACCTCTCACGTTCAAATGTCGTTCACGCCTGGAAAGGCCACCCTGAACTGCGGTCGCCTTGTGCCTTTTGAGTAAAAGCGCATTAACCGGGAGCCCATTCAGGCGACCAATCTTTTCGGCAATAAGAGCCGCTTGATTAAACCTACGCCGCCATAACCGCATGGCATGCAATGGTACGGGTAAAATCAAATCGCTATCGGTTATCAGGTCAAGTCCTGCCTGCGTCATCCATCGGGCAAAGGAAGTAAGCCCTTCGTTGCGATCGCTGTATTTCAAGCCCAGCACCATGGAGCGACCTTGATCATCATAGGTCAGGGCCGAGCGTGCCAAATCATACCCAGGCACTCGTTTGAGGCAAGCTCCACAGAGAGCCTCCTGGTCCATTTCAAATTCAAACGGATAGCCACAGCGCATACACAAGGGGTCCCTGATAAAATTCAGCGCGGACCAGCATTGCCCACAGAGACCACCATGATGATCCAGCGGGTCAGCACATTGAAAACAAAGCGGCGGAAGCACAATATCCACGGCGGCATTGAGAAGTGATTTAATCGCAGCCAGTGGCATGTCGCTCCTTCTCCTTCACAATTGCAATCGCATCTGGCAAAAATCATCTTCCATAAAGCACAAGTCGTCCACATCGCAAAGCGCTTTGAAAAATGCCGCCGGTCATGCCATATGGACTCATGTCAGAAAGCCGGAATATGCTCGTTTTTGATCGCGATCTCGTAAAACTTCATCGCGAACGAGCCGCGCCTTCGTTTGGGGAATATTCTTTTCTCTTTGAAACCGTTGCCGGGCGACTGGTCGAGCGTTTGAAAGACATCAACCGGCACTTTACGAAAGTGCTGGACCTGGGTGCCCGGCAAGGTCATCTGGGCCGATTGCTTGGTGCGGAGGATATAACCAGTACAGATTTATCGGCTGCGATTGTGGCAAAAGCCCCGGGTCGACATCAAGTGGCCGACGAAGAGCAGCTTCCTTTCCCGGATCCGGTTTTTGATCTGGTCTGCAGCAATTTGAGCCTGCACTGGGTGAATGACCTTCCCGGTTCGTTGATTCAAATCAGGAATGCCCTGAAACCGGATGGCCTGTTCCTTGCGGCACTCTTTGGCGGTGAAACACTACATGAGTTGCGACAATCATTACTGCAGGCAGAAGCCAAGCTGAAAGGGAGTGCCAGTCCCCGTATATCACCCTTCGGGGATGTTCGCGCTTTGGGTAACCTGTTGCAAAGGGCAGGCTTTGCCATGCCCGTTGCCGATATGGATATGATCCATGTGAACTATGACAATATCTATGCTCTGATGCGGGATTTGCGCGGTATGGGCGAAAGCAATGCCCTTTTGGACCGGCATCGAAAACCTGTGTCGCGGGCGCTATTTGAGAGCGCCAATCAATATTATTGCCAACATTTTAGCGGTGAAAACGGCAAAATAGTCGCCAGCTTTGAAATTATCTATTTGACCGGCTGGGCACCGGGGCCAGATCAACCGGTTCCGAAACGTCCCGGCAGTGCTACCCACAGCCTGAAAGATGCATTGGCTCGCTAGTCTCGGCCGATCCTTGTATGATCTCAGAGCCGGTCACGAAGTGCCGCGACCAAAGGACCATCTGCGGGAGGCATGGCTAAATTCTTCATCTCGCCCGGACGCAGCCATTTAAGGGCTTGTCCTTCTCGTGCCCGGGGCACGCCTTGCCAGCGACGACATAGATAAAGCGGCATAAAAAGATGAAAGTTCTCATAGGTGTGAGAGGCAAAACTGCAAGCTGTCAGACAGCCCACCCCAACATTAATGCCAAGCTCCTCCCTGAGTTCGCGGATGAGAGCGGCTTCGGGCAACTCTCCCGGCTCGACTTTACCGCCGGGAAACTCCCAAAGGCCTGCCATCGACTTTCCTTCTGGTCGTTGTGCCAGCAAAACTCGCCCGTCCACATCTACCAGGGCCACCGCCGCCACCCATAAAATGGGCTGCGTACAATCAAGGTCAACGGGACTGTCCGGGCATTCCTGCATAAGGCTCGCCTAGCACAAGTCCCGCTGCCCCGCAATCAATTGCAGGCTGCCGGTCTGGCTGGTGGTCAAACCATAATTCCAGGGAAAACTACTTTTACTATCGCCAGGAATAATTACTTTTACTAACGTATGGCAGCAACCCTCTGATGCAAAGGCGGTTGGCTTCTAACCGCAGGAATCTTGAGTGCCTTGTGGTCAAACTCGTCGCTCTGGAGACGCTCAACCGAAGCTTGGGCGTACTCAACTTCGCGTTTCATATGGCGAAGTTCTTCAAGATCGGCCTCCTCGGCATCGGCATAATTTTCCATGGCCTCATCAAGAGCATCAGAAAGTTCGTTCAAAAAGGACATATGTTTCTCACATTTCAGTAGTTTCATTTTCTGGTCCTGCTTGTCATTCTGTTCCTTTAGTGACTCATAGGGATCAAGATTCGTGCCAGACTCGGCTTATTTCTATTAACTCATTGTTTCATAATGTAAAATTTGAATTCTGGATGGATAAAAAGAGGGCCTGAAACACCCTGGGCGGAATCATTTTCCCGGCAGAATTCGCCGCCTTTCGGTTTCCAAAGCGAAGCCCTGATAAAATGCCGGTAAAAAGAGGGTGAGTGCCGGTTGACAGTGAACCCAGCCGACATTATCTCTCCTTCGGGATTATTGGCGCTTTTCCTCCTTTTCCCAGCGATTATATAATCCCTTCCAGAGCCGGGACGCCAAAGCCTGGATAAAAGGAATCAAAGAGGTCGTATGTTAGGTCTGTCAGCACTCGGACGAAGATTCTTCGGCACGGCGAATGAACGTATTATTCGCCAACACCAAACGAATGTGGATTTGATTGGTGGCCTTGAAGAGGAATATGAGAAACTCTCTGCTGAAGATATCCGGGGGAAAATCACAGCCTTCCGCGAACGCCTGAAAGCGGGCGAGACGCTTGACGATCTTCTGCCAGAGGTTTTCGCAACGGTCAGAGAATCCGCCAAACGTACACTTAAGCAACGCCATTTTGACGTCCAGCTTGTTGGCGGCATCGTTCTGCACCAGGGTGAAATTGCCGAGATGAAGACCGGCGAGGGCAAGACGCTGGTAGCGACCTTGGCCGCAACCCTGAATGCCCTTGAAGGCAAGGGTGTTCATATTGTTACCGTCAATGATTATCTGGCCCTTCGGGATTCCGAATGGATGGGCCAGATTTACGAGTTTCTGGGCCTTTCCGTGGGCGTTATTGTTCATGGCCTTTCAGACGAAGAAAGGCGCAAAGCTTATGCCTCGGACATCACCTATGGCACCAACAATGAATTTGGATTTGATTATCTCCGGGACAATATGAAATTTACCCGGGCAGATATGTCGCAGCGTCCTTTTAACTTTGCCATCGTCGATGAGGTAGACAGCATCCTGATCGACGAAGCTCGCACCCCGCTTATCATATCAGGCCCCACGGAAGACAAGTCCGACCTCTATATTTCCATTGATCGCATCATGCGTCAGATGAAAGATGACGATATTGAGCGGGATGAAAAAAGCAAGACCGTGACACTCACCGACCAGGGCATTGAACGCATTGAAGTCATCTTGCGTAAAGCGCAGCTGTTACAGGGTGAGAGCCTGTATGATTATGAAAACACCAACATAGTCCATCACGTCAATCAGGCACTCCGAGCCCGACAGATGTTTATTCGAGATACAGATTATATCATCAAGGATGGCAGGGTCGTCATTATCGACGAATTCACCGGTCGCATGATGGAAGGTCGGGGTTCTTCTGATGGCCTCCATCAGGCGCTTGAAGCCAAGGAGCGGGTACAAATTCAATCTGAAAACCAGACGCTAGCCTCGATTACCTTTCAGAATTATTTCCGCATGTATCCCAAACTCGCTGGCATGACCGGAACCGCAGCCACCGAAGCCCAGGAATTTGGCGATATTTACAACTTGCCGGTGGTAGAAATTCCAACCCACATGCCCGTTTGTCGTACCGATGAGCATGATGAATTTTACCGCACAGCGGACGAAAAAAATAAAGCCATTCTGGACCAGATAGTAGACTGCCATAAACGGGGCCAACCGGTGCTGGTTGGCACCATTTCCATCGAAAAATCCGAACATCTCTCCAAGCTTCTGAAAAAGAGGAAGGTTAAGCATAATGTGCTGAATGCCCGCTATCACGAGCAGGAAGCATCGATAATTTCCCAGGCCGGAAAGTTGGGTGCCATCACCATCGCCACCAATATGGCTGGCCGTGGCACCGACATTCAATTAGGGGGCAATTATGATATGCGGGTCAAGGAAGAGGCTGACCCGATTGAAGACGAGAAAGAGAGAGCCGGGAAGATTGAGACCATCCGCGTGGAGATTGAGGCTGACAAAGCCAAGGTTATTGAAGCGGGCGGTGTTTATATTATCGGCACTGAACGCCATGAATCCCGCCGCATTGATAACCAGCTCCGAGGCCGGTCTGGACGGCAAGGAGACCCGGGCTGGTCAAAATTTTATCTATCTTTGCAAGATGATTTGATGAGAATTTTCGGTCCCGAGCGCATGGACAGTATGCTGGTCAAGCTTGGGCTGGAAGAGGGAGAAGCGATCGTTCATCCCTGGATCAATAAAGCCATCGAGAAAGCCCAGCAAAAAGTCGAGGCCCGGAATTACGATATACGGAAAAATCTGCTGAAATTTGACAATGTGATGAATGACCAGCGCAAAGCCATTTATGAGCAGCGGATTGAGATTATGGATGCGGATGACGTTTCGGATACGATTGCTGATATGCGCGAGGAAACCATTGAGCAAATTGTCCTTCAGCATGTGCCACCAAAATCATATCCGGACCAATGGGATACAGATGGTCTGGCGATTCAGACCAGGAAAATTTTCAACCTGAATCTTCCAATCAGTGACTGGGCAAAGGAAGAAGGCGTTGAAGAAAATGCCCTGATTGACAGAATTACCACTGCCGTCGAGGAGCGCATGGCGGTAAAGACCGCAAAATATGGCGAT
>JACZYI010000254.1 GCA_022571175.1 Pseudomonadota bacterium | reverse complement strand
GGAGGAGCACAAGATTAGATTTAATTAAATACCTCAAACCCGGCAGAAGCACTTTCCTCAAAACCGAGAGACGCCCAGCTCTCAGCCATATGTCTGGGCAGGGGCGCTTCGACTTCGATCATTTTATCATTGGGCAGTGGCAAACGAAGTGCCCGGGCGTGCAAATGCAGCTTTTTTGAAATGGTTCCGGTCAGATAAGCGCCCTTGCCGCCATATTTTCCGTCGCCCACCACGGGCGTACCGATGTCCGCCAGATGAAGCCGCAACTGGTGGGTTCTGCCGGTGGTAGGCATCAGCGCCACCCAGGCCGTGGCTCGGGCTGCCTTATCGATGACGGTATAGAAAGTTTCAGATTTCTTGCCATCTTTGCATACTTCCATTTTCTCGCCACTCTTGCCAGATCGCTTCATCATCTTAAGCCTGATTTGACCGCGCATCACCTCAGGCACGCCCACGGTCAAGGCCCAATAAAGCTTTTGGGTGGCTCTTTCCGCAAAGGCCGATGTCAGGACTTGCGCCATTTTTCGGTTTTTCGCCAAAACCAGAACGCCACTGGTATCTTTATCCAGGCGGTGCACCAAACGGGGCCGCTCACCATCGCCAGTGAGAGCGTCCAGCATGCCATCCAGATGACGCGGGCTGCCGCTGCCCCCCTGCACTGGCAGACCCGGTATTTTATTGAGGACGATTATGTCATCGGTTTCCATCAGGATCATGGAGCTTATCAAGTCCTGGTCAGCCTCGCTCACGATCACCCTCTCAAATTTTCTGGCGGGTCTGGATGATGGAGCCGGAGGTAGTCTCAAGGTCTGGCCTTCGGCGATGCGGTCCGATGCTTTTGCCCGGTGGCCATCAATGCGTACCTGGCCGGTGCGAATAATTTTGGCCAACTGACCATAGGGCAAGCCTGGCAGCCTAGTTTTGAGCCAGCGATCGAGCCGCATGCCATCCTCTGCTGCCAGGATAATGATATGTTCGACCCTGCTCAAAAAACGACCTTGCCGAGCGCGATGCCCGCAAACAGACCGGCAATTGCGAACATGACCGAGCCGCCTATATAAAGCGCCGCCTGCCCCATCGCACCTCGCTCCATCAATAAGACCGCCTCAAGCGAGAAGGCCGAAAAGGTAGTGAATCCGCCCAATAAGCCGACCGTCAAAAAGGCGCGCATTTCCTGGCTGAGCGCCAGTTTATTGGCAAATAACATCACCAGAAGGCCCATAATGAATGAGCCCAGTATATTGACGCTGATGGTACCAAAGGGAAAAGAACTCGACATCATCAAGGCTATGCGATGGGAAAGATAATGCCTGGCCACGACACCGATCGCCCCGCCCAGAGCAATTGAGAAAACCAGATTCATCAGGCTTGCTCGGCAAATCGGATATTGAAACGGCGGTTTTGTTTTCCCTTATTTTCGATTTTGGCGATGATCATTGGGCCAATCTCACCCGTAGAGTCCACATGTGTTCCTCCGCATGGCTGCAGGTCCACATCTTCGATATGCAGCAACCGGACCTTGCCCGCCCCCCGTGGTGGCTGAACCGACATGGTCCTGACCAGTTCGGGCTGGGCCTCCAGCTCTTCTTCGCTGATCCACCGCGTGACCACTTTATGATCCTCGGCGATGACCCGATTTAAGCGCTCGGTAATTTCCAGCTTGTCGCCCTGAAAATCGGGCAGGTTAAAATCCAGCCGGCTTTTCTCGGCTCCCACACTGCCACCGGTCACATCGCCCTCAATAAGGGAACAGAGAATATGCATGGTGGTATGCATACGCATATGTTTATACCGCCGCTCCCAATCCAGAACCACTTTGACGGTTGCTCCCAGCACCGGCAATTGGCATCCCTCAGCCAGCACATGCACAACATCCTGATGATCTGCGCCTTTTATGGTGTCAATGATGGCGATTTCCGAGCCATCCTCCAGGATCAAATGACCCGTATCACCCGGTTGTCCACCCCCTCGGGGGTAAAATATGGTTCGGTCCAGCCGAATCCCGGTGAAGATCGGCTCTCCGTACCCGCCGGCTCCGATGAAGCCTCCCAACGTCGCCGTTCCCACGTTGATGACCGCCGCCGTTTTGATGCCGGCCAGAATCGAGCGTGAGGCCAGCGGCAATTCGATCGACCGTAACCGCGCCGCCGGTGGAAGCCCCAGGGCCTCGGCCGATTCGTGAATCGTGGAGGGGATGTCGTGCAGGCCGGCATACGTGTTCCGCACGATGGGCAACAGGCTGTACAAGAACAACGCAAAGATGGCCGGCTTCGGACCGAGTCCCAACAGCGGAATCAGAAACACGAACAGCGCCAGCGACGGAACGGTTTGAAGAATCCCCACAGTTCCCAACGTCAATTGCCCGGCGAGGGGACGTTTGGCTG
>JACZYI010000059.1 GCA_022571175.1 Pseudomonadota bacterium | reverse complement strand
AATATCGGGAATGACGCCCACAACCGTAAATTCTATATTATTGCTTTCGAAAAGATCAGCAGACAGTGTGATTCCCAATGTGTCTTCGGGATTGCTATAGCCCAGGCGCCGGACCGTAGCCTCATTAATAATTGCTGAAACCTGCACCGGGTCTTCAGGATTTTCGGTCGCAACCAGTTTGTCAGTGCCAAAGGCGTCATCAAATAGACGACCCGCTATGGGAGCAACGCCGTAAGCTTCAAAAAAACCAAAACCTACGGTTATTATGTTCAGGATTTGAGTCTCAACACCTTCCAGACCCCGAACCTGAAAGATCGAATTATTTTCGTTATTTTCAGTGGGGACATCTGATGAAAAAACCGCACTTTCCACTGCCGGGTGGCGTAAAATTTCGTCCCTGAGAGCTTTCATGCTGCTTTCGTCACCGACCCGGGCGAGAGCGTTGATAACAAGTTTATTGTCACGCTCAAATCCAAGCTCAGCGGTCTTGGCCAATACTGTTTGATTATAAATGATAACAGTGACAACCAAGAGCGCGATCGATATTGCAAACTGCATCACCACGAGTGCACTTCGAAACAATCCACCGGACTGGTCCGATCCTGACTGGTTTGCCTTGAGGATTCTCGCTGGCAGGATTCTGGCTAGATAGAAGGCAGGATAAAGCCCGCTTAAAAGGCTGACGACAGTCAGTGTCACCAGTAAAATGACAATCATCGAGGGGTCGCCCATCAGATCAAGAGCAAGGCTTTTTCCGAGGAATGAATTATACCATGGCAGCGAGATCTCAATCATGACCACAGCCAGGAGCAATGCCAGAAATGTGACTAGCGTGGATTCGCCCAGGAACTGGGTGACGATCTGGGTCTTGTTTGCGCCCAGAACTTTTCGCATGGAAACTTCCCGCGCACGCAAAGTGGAGCGCGCTGTTGCCAGGTTTATGAAGTTAATACAGGCAATAAACAGAATCATGGTAGCAATGGCACCGAATCCAATCACTGAAGCCAGGCTTCCCATGGGTGTCATATCTCCCATGTCGCCGGCTGCAGGGGCCGCTTCCAGATGAAGATCACGAAGATTCATGAGGTCGAGCTTATAGATATCAGAGACCTGATCGATTCCAAGTTCCAGCGGTAAATCTACTCGATCATTGAGCAATTGCGGTATTTCTTCCAGTATTGCATTGATGTTCGCGCCTTCCCGGAATTTGAAATAGGTGAAATTGTTGACCGAGGTCCAGCTTGCGAACATGGAATTATTATCTGCGAATTGAGCCTCATTGATGGGTGTCAGCATGGACAGGCTCAGATGGGTATTTTCGGGCAAATCCTTGAGCACGGCAGAGACAGTAAAGTCTGATGGCTCGGCATCAAGACAGCAAAGCGTCAGGGTTTGGCCCAGAGCCGGTTCATCGCCGAAATATTTCTGCGCAATGCTCTCGGTGATGACAATGCTGGAAAAATTCGCAAACGCCGTCTCGCGAGAACCCTCCACCAGGGGAAGATCAAAGACATCAAAAAACGAGGGGTCCGTTAATGCAAGGATTTCAGAAAATGCATTGTCCCCGGTCAGAACGGTCATGCCCAAATATTGCAGGCGGACAGAGGTATCAATTTCACTGAAACGTTCAGGCAAAGCAGCCATCATCGGGCCAGCCGATCTGACCGTGAGGAAGGGCGACCTCCCGGGCAACAGAAACGCGCTATGCAGCCGGTAAATGTTTTCAGAGCCGGGTATCCAGCGGTCATAACTGACCTCGTCCCGCACAAATAATATGATCATTAAAAAAGCGGCTAGCCCCACGGCCAGTCCAACAATGTTGATCACCGAATAAAGCTTGTTGCGGGTCAGAAATCGAAAAGCTGTTTTAAGATAATTTTTGAGCATGGTCTATTGGCCCCCTGTCTAGTGGTTGTTGGTTTTATTTTTTCGTTTACTCGCTGTTTCTGGCAGATAGTACCCAGCCATCCTGATCGTTTGGAAAAATTGCTGGCGGTGAGGCCCACCGCCAGCCCATCTGACTTAGTGATGGTAAAGTTGGTATCTCAGGAAGTTTTTGGTCGCTGTCGTGACACAGTTCAAATCCATGTTCATTGTCTTCCCTTGACTACGTTTCTTGTTATTTTTCCTCATGCGGCCTGCAGGCTTTCAGTTACCACCTGGCCGTCAAACAGATTAATGATACGTCTTGCACTTTGGGCATGGTGCTGAGAGTGAGTGACCATCACGATGGTGGTGCCCTGCTCATTCAGCGCTTGAAGCATTCCCATAACTTCCTCACCATGAACCGAGTCCAGATTCCCCGTGGGCTCATCAGCAAGAATAAGATTAGGGTTTGAAACAACTGCCCGAGCCACCGCCACGCGCTGTTGCTGTCCACCCGAAAGTTGAGATGGCATGTGGCGAGCGCGGTGGCCAATGCCCATACGTTCCATAACTTCCTCAACGCGCTGCTTGCGCTCAGCAGTGGACACCTTGTGATAAAGCAGGGCCAGCTCAATATTTTCGCCCACATTCAGCTCGTCAATTAAGTTAAAGCTCTGAAAGATGAACCCAATGTTGGATTTTCTGACACCTGCCAACTGGGATTCGGAATAGCCAGCGATTTCCTCATCCAGAAATTTGTAAGATCCTGAAGTGGGCGTATCCAACATTCCCAGAATATTCAGGAGAGTTGATTTGCCGCAACCTGACGGGCCCATAATGGCAACGAATTCACCCTTCTTGATGTCAATATTCACCGCATTCAGGGCCGTGGTCTCTACCTCATCCGTGCTATAGACTTTTGATAATTTATTTAACTGGATTAGCATTTTTTTTAGTCCTTTCAAGCTACCAAAAATATTTCCTTGTTAGAGATACGTTTATTGTCTGAGTTTCCCTACGAACTGATTTCCAGACGATCCATGTCGACAAAGTTGGTATAGGGAGATGTTATGACCTGCTCACCCGGCTCAAGGCCTTCAAGAACCTCAATATAGCGAACATTTCTGCGACCAAGATGCACCGTACGTTTTATCGCCTGATCACCGTCTGCGGACACAACAAATACCCAATTACCGCCCGTGTCCTGATAAAAAGCACCATTGGGAATTAGGGTCGCCGGGCTGGGGTCGCCAAGCTGCAACTGCATTTGAAGGGTTTGACCGCGGCGAATATTTTCCGGTTGAGCTTCCGTATAAACGAAATCCACCTCAAATTGACCGTTACGGACCTGCGGATAAACTTTGGATACACGCAGGGGATAAGCGGTTCCACGAAGTGTAATCACAGCTGTTTGGTCAATATCCACGCGGCTCAGATAAAATTCGTCAATATTTGCAGTCACCTTGAAATTATCAGGATCATCAATCTGACCCATGCGCTCGCCCCTCGACAGGAATTGCCCGATCTCAATATCAAACGCGGTCACGCGACCCGCAACCGGGGCCCGTACGTTCAGGGCATCAAGATTTTCGCGGGCAAAAACCAGATTGCGTTCCAGCTGTTCGGTAGATGCTCTTAGCTGAATCATTTGCGCTACCTGTAATTTGGCGTCAGTCGCCTGACTCTCCAGGGTAATTTCCCTGCGCGCAGTCATATAGGCAAATTCATCCTGAAGACGCTCAAGCTCTGAAACAGGGGCAAATCCGTTTTCCACCAACTGCTGCTGGCGGGAAATTTCGCGCTCCAGCCGCACCAGCTGATAATTGATTTCAACCAGATTACTACGATGGCTCAGGCTGTTTTGCTCAAGCGCCAATTCAATCGTTCTCAGATTGTTGAGCTGCTCCGTGACCTGAGCCTCTCTTGAAATCACATCCAGCTGCAAGGACGTGTTTGATAGAACAACAATCAAATCACCCTCAGCAACATGGGCACCATCTTCAACTGAAATGTTGTCGACGCGTCCGCCCTCAACTGCATCCAGATAAATCGTTTTAAGGGGTGTTACCCGACCGCGCACCGGAATAAAATCATCAAACTGTCCCTGGCTGACCGTGGAGACCGTTATAGACTGGCTCGAAATCCTGAGAGTGCGTCCGCCCTCGGGTAGCAAGACAAACCAGGCCAGGGCCAAAAGAGCAACCGCTGAAGGTCCGGCGATTATCGGCTTTTTCCAGAATGGTCTTACTCGCTTCACTTTTTTGTCCATGCCGGCCTGCGAAATTTCAGCAACTCTTGCTGATTGTCCGAATGGATTGTTCTTTTCTTGTTGATTCATCGTTAGTGATCCTGAGTTACGCGTTTTAGATCATAGAAAATGCAAACATCGTGCCAACTGGGAATTTCTGATTAAATACTGTATTTTCAATGCGTTAACATTACACCGCCCGACTCCCGAAGGAATATTATGTACGCAAACGTACAATTAGTGTACGAATTCGGACATACTGGCCCTTCGGTAAAACCAAATTTTTTTGGTTCCGGACCTCAAAGGGCCGCGAGAAAATAAGAACTGAAAAGAAGAACAAACAAAAATGCCTCAAAATGCACGAATATTAATCGTCGATGATGATGAAGATATCCTTTTGGCGGGACGGTTGTTGCTGAAGCGGCATTTTGGCGAAATTGATACCACCATTAGTCCGGGAGACATTCCTGGGCGTTTATCGGAATATAAATATGATGTGATTCTTCTCGATATGAATTTCGGCGCGGGTCGAACCCTTGGCACTGATGGATTGGTCTGGTTGCAAAAGATACAAAAGATCAGGCCTGAAACGGTTGTCATTCTGATCACCGCCCACAGCGCCGTCGAGACGGCCGTGGAAGCAATGAAAAAAGGAGCGACGGATTTTGTTGAAAAGCCCTGGCAAAATGAAAAATTGGTGGCTACGGTTCATGCGGGTTTGCAATTATCACGGAGTCGATCTGAAACCAGTCAGTTGAAACAAACGACCGAAGCCTTAATGAACCAGATCGCTGGCGGTGGTCGGATTTTAGGGCAGTCAGCTCTGGTTGAAAAGATGCAGCTGCTGATTGAGCGCTCGGCTCCAACTGATGCCAATGTGCTGATTATCGGCGAGAATGGCACCGGGAAGGAACTGGTGGCACAGGCCCTGTTCCGTAAATCCAGAAGAGCTGATCAGGTTTTTATGTCGATTGACCTGGGTGCACTTTCGGAAAATCTTTTTGAGAGTGAATTATTCGGACACAAAAAAGGCGCCTTTACCGATGCCCGGGAAGATCGTGTTGGACGGTTTGAAGCGGCAAATGGCGGCACCTTGTTTCTGGATGAGATCGGCAATATTCCACTTCATCTTCAGACCAAGCTTTTAACGGCGCTTGAGCAACGCCGGGTGACACCGCTGGGCTCAAACCAGCCCGTGAGTTTCGATGTACGCATCATTTCTGCCACCAATATATCGAGAGATGACATGACAGACGAAAACAAGTTTCGGCCCGATTTTCTTTACCGTCTGAACACCGTCGAGATTTTTGTGCCAGCACTCAGAGACCGGCTGGAAGACATTCCTGAACTGGTGTCTGCCTTTATCGAACAATATGCCAAAAAATATGGCCGACCCGTGTCCGGAATCAGTGATGATGCTCTGGCTCTGCTACAGGCGTTTGACTGGCCGGGAAATATTCGGGCGCTTAAACATTCGGTGGAGCGGGCGATTATTCTGGCCGAGGGTTCCCGCCTTGCCGCAAAAGATTTTAATCTTGTGTCCGGTAAAGCATCGGGCGCTGTCGGCTCCGCTACCGCTTCTCTCAAACCCGGTCAAACTCTTGAGGAAGTGGAAAAATGTCTTATTGTCGAAACGCTGAAACGTCATCAGGGTAACATCTCGCGAGCGGCAAAGGAACTGGGCCTGACGCGTGCATCCCTTTATCGGCGGATGGAAAAATATGGTCTTTAAGCAATTTACCCTGGGCCTTATGATTCGGTTCCTGTTGCTTATGGGCACGGTGGTTTTGTTCGGCCTGGCGGTCGCAAAAACACAATTTCTGTTCATGCCCTTGCTGATTTTAGGTATTACCACGGTTCAGATTTTTAATCTCTATCGCTACATTCTCAGAACCAATATGGATCTGACGCGTTTTTTTGATGCTCTTCGTTTTAATGACTTTTCCCAGTCATTCTCCAAGGAGCGCCTGGGCTCCGGATTTGCTGAACTGAATGATGCTTTCGATGGCCTGATGGAAAAATTCAGGAAAGATCGCATCGATCAGGAGCGTGACATCCGTTACCTGAAAACCCTTGTGGACCATGTGCCGGTCAGTCTCGTTGATCTGGATGATCAAAGCCGTCTCCATCCCCTGAACAATCAGGCGCGACGGTTGTTGGATGTCAGTGGTCCGCTAGAGTTCAAGAGGATTGGACGTTGGGGGCAGGTTTTTGCGCGCGATCTTTCCCAAATCAAGCCCGGCGAGACCAGACTCTCCAGAATTGAGACCGATGACGGTCCCAGACATTTGATATTGTCGGCCACACAAATAATTGCCGATGGACGGTCCCACAAAATTGTCAGTTTGCAGGATATCCAAACCGAGCTGGATGAAACCGAACTCGCCACCTGGCAAGATACCAGCAGGGTTCTGGCACATGAAATAATGAATTCGGTGACGCCCGTCGCCTCTCTGGCGCGCACCGCAAAGGATATTGTGGAGGACATGGAGGAACCAGAAGGTGGTTTGTCATCGCTTTCCGGTTTTGATGACTTGAAGGAGGCCATTGATACTATAGCCAAACGGTCTGAGGGCTTGATGCATTTTGTCCAGTCCTACCGGCAATTGACAAAAGTGCCGCCACCAACCCTTGGAGAGGTAGTGGTCAAGGAAGTATTCCAGCGTTTGCAACGTTTGATGGAAGGCCGACTGGAAGAGGACGGTATTGCTTTTGATGTGACAATTGAACCGCCTAATATGAAAATACGGGCCGACAGTGAAATGATTGACCAAGCCCTCATCAATCTGCTGATCAATGCAGCCGATGCGGTCAAGGGAGTTGAGACTCCCAGAATTCATCTTCGGGCCATGATTAACAGGAGAAGCCGTGGAGTGATTGAGGTTGAGGATAATGGACCCGGCATTCCCGACCATGTGGCGGATAAACTTTTTCTTCCCTTTTTCACCACAAAACCTGAAGGCACAGGAGTTGGTTTGAGTCTGGTACGCCAGATCATCCTCTCGCATAAGGGGACAATATCTGCTGTGAACCTGGAACGGGGCGGTGCTCTTTTTCGCATCATTCTGTAGGCGGTTTTGGAGGCTTGCCTATCTCTGAAATTTTGTCGAGAGGATGATAGAGGAATTGGTGCGTTCCACGCCTTCGAGTGCGCCGATATTATCCAGGGTTTGATCTATGGCATCGGTGGTCTCGGCTGCGATCAATGCAATCAGGTCATATTCGCCGCTGATGGCATAAAGTGCCGTGACATCGGTCATCTTTCTCATTGCGGCAACCACGTCGCCCGAAGCCTTGGGTAAAACCGAGATCATCACCTGGGCCCGAATTTGGCGGTGCGAAAAATCTCGCCCCAACCGAACCGTGTACCCTTGAATGATCTGGCGGGCTTCCAGCTTTCCCATCCGGTCCTGAACGGTGGAGCGCGAGATCCCAAGGGAGCGTGCAAGCGCAGAGGTGCTGATCCGCGCGTTGAGCGATAATGCCTGCATCAGGGATTTGTCAAGATTGTCCATTTATCAAATTTGACACTAAAACCGTTAAATTGACAAGTATAATCTTAATAATTGACAGAATGTATACTTCAATATGCCATATATATCGGTTATTCTCGGCCAACAGGAGGGAGGCTGAAATGAAAGAAATTTTGATATTGGGTGCTGGCAATATCGGCGAAATGATTGCCTCGCTTCTAGCCGAGTGTGGTGATTATGCGGTGAGTGTGGCTGACCTGAGCGAGAGCAAACTAGCCGACCTTGCGGATCGCGCTAATATTTCAACCCTTACGCTGGATATATCCGATCAAGCAGCGCTGGATGCAGCCATGGACGGAAAATTTGCAGTTCTTTCTGCCGGGCCTTATCAACTGACAAGAAAAATTGCCACAGCAGCCCATAACTCTGGTCTGCATTATCTGGATTTGACCGAAGATGTAGCGAGCACGCGACATGTAAAAAAACTGGCCGAGACCGCAAGCCATGCTTTCATCCCACAGTGTGGGCTTGCACCAGGATTTATTTCAATCGTTGCTTTCGATCTGGCCAGGAAATTTGATAAACTGAAAGATGTTCGATTGCGGGTAGGTGCCTTGCCGGAATTTCCTTCAAATGCCCTCAAATATAATCTGACCTGGAGTACCGATGGCTTAATCAATGAATATATTCAACCCTGCGAAGCTATTGTCGGTGGCAAATTAACCGAGCTTCTTGCTTTGGAGGGATGTGAGGAGTTTTCGCTTGATGGTGTTGTCTATGAATCTTTTAATACTTCGGGAGGGCTGGGCACTCTGTCAGAGAGTCTTGAAGGCCGCGTTAACAATCTGAATTATCAGACTGTTCGTTACCCCGGGCATCGCGATATTATCAAAATGCTGGTGCGCGATCTCGGTTTGGGGGAAAGAACGGACCTGCTGAAGAATATTCTTGAGCATGCGCTGCCAATTACACATCAGGATCTGGTGCTCATATTCGTCACTGTAACGGGCTGGAAGAATGGTCGTCTGGTACAGGAATCATACGCCAGAAAGGTTTATGCCCGGGATATCAGTGGCACTCATCGCACCGCCATACAAATTACCACAGCTTCAGGCATTTGCGCTGTACTTGACATGCTGGCTACCGGACAGTTGCCGGATCGGGGATTTGTGCGCCAGGAAGACATTTCCTTTGATGATTTTATAGCCAATCGCTTTGGTGCCAATTATGCTTATGCGGGTGATGATCATCATTGCTTTTAGCTGGAGGAAAGTTCGACCGCATGACGGGGCAAATGATTTCGGGGGGTGAGACACTGGTGCGTGCGCTGTTGGTGCATGGTGCTGATTTGGCATTTTGTGTGCCCGGTGAAAGCTACCTGGGTCTCCTTGATGCGCTGTACGAGCATCGCGAGGCCATAGATACAGTCGTCTGTCGACACGAAGCGGGCGCCGGATTCATGGCGCTGGCCGATGCGCGTCTTACAGGAGTGCCAGGCGTCGCGTGCGTCAGTCGTGGGCCCGGCGCCAGCAACGCTGCTATCGCCGTGCACACGGCGCAACAAGATGGTGTGCCGTTCCTGCTTTTCATCGGTGACGTTCCGGCGCGCAATGTTTGGCGAAATTCTTTTCAGGAAATTGACTACGCGCGCATGTACGGCTCGATCGCGAAATGGACGGCTCAGGTAACGCATCCGAATCGCATGGCAGAGACGATTCTCAGGGCGATCCAGGTCGCAACGACGGGCGTTCCCGGACCCGTCGTTATCTCCGTACCCGAGGATGTTCTAACGGCCAGGTGCGATGCGCAGACTGTGACT
The DNA here is from genome assembly GCA_022571175.1 of Pseudomonadota bacterium. Classification (GTDB taxonomy): domain Bacteria; phylum Pseudomonadota; class Alphaproteobacteria; order Sphingomonadales; family SMXR01; genus JACZYI01. The sequence continues at coordinate 95 of JACZYI010000059.1, read as the reverse complement.
CGGCAGGCGCCGGTTCGGTCGGTTGCAAGCCCGGACGATATAAAGCAACTGCGACAATTATTGGGCGAGGCGCAGCGGCCACTGGTAATAGCAGG
>JACZYI010000253.1 GCA_022571175.1 Pseudomonadota bacterium | reverse complement strand
CGCCGGAGCCGCCGGGCCCCGGTACCGCGCGGCGAGGGCGTAACCTTACACACCAGGCGGGAGCGATGGCACGATTCGACTACGATCTGTTCGTTATTGGTGCGGGCTCGGGCGGCGTCCGGGCGGCGCGGATTGCGGCCGGATTTGGTGCCAAAGTGGCTATTGCTGAGGAACACCGGATTGGTGGCACATGTGTCATACGAGGCTGTATTCCGAAAAAACTTTTTGTCCAGGCGTCTCATTATGCCGCCGACTTTGAAGATGCGGTCGGATTTGGTTGGCAGCAGATCAAGCCGGAATTTAGCTGGAAAACGCTTGTGGCCAATAAGGACAAGGAAATTGACCGGCTGAATGGTCTCTATATCCAGACACTCCAGAAGGCCACTGTGCAAATATTCGAGTGCCGTGCGGTGCTGAAGGATGCTCATACTCTTGAGCTGGCCGATGGCAAGACCCTGACCGCCGAGACCATTCTTATCGCCACTGGAGGGCATCCCTATTTGCCGGACCTTCCGGGCATTGAGCACGCCATTTCATCGAGCGAAGCATTTTATCTGGTAGACTTTCCGAAACGTGTGGTTATTTCAGGCGCCGGATATATTGCGGTGGAATTTGCCGGCATATTCAACGGGCTCGGTGCTGATGTCACAGTTGCTTATCGGCGAGACAAGGTTCTTCGGGGTTTTGACGAAGATGTGCGCGACCATTTGACCAGGCATATGGCGCAGGATGGCATAAAATTCCGTTTTGAGACCGTGATTTCATCGATCGAGAAAGTTTCTGGGGGGCTTGAGGTCACTTACGACAATGGTGATGTGGAGCTTGCCGATCAGGTGATGTTCGCCACCGGACGCGTTCCAAACACTGATGGGCTGGGACTTTCGGAGGCTGGCGTCCAGTTGGCAGCCAATGGTGCCGTTATTGTCGATGATTATTCCAGAAGCAATCTTGATAGTATTTTTGCCGTGGGTGACGTCACCGACCGTATTCAGCTTACCCCGGTGGCTATTCGAGAGGGGCATGCCTTTGCGCTCACTCAATATGGTGACGTGCCCGTTTCACCCGAGCATGACAATGTGCCCTCCGCCGTTTTTTCAAATCCACCCATTGGCAGCGTGGGGCTGACCGAGAGCGCGGCGCGAGAAAAATACCAAAACATTGATGTCTATAAATCTGAATTTCGCCCACTGAAACATACGCTCTCGGGCCGGGATGAAAGGTCGCTGACAAAACTTCTGGTGGAGGCAGACAGTGACCGGGTTGTGGGGGCTCACATGATCGGGCCAGACGCACCGGAAATAATTCAGGGCATTGCGATCGCGGTCAAGAAGGGTCTCACCAAGACTGATTTCGACGCCACTCTTGCTATCCATCCGAGTTCTGCTGAAGAATTTGTTCTCATGCGGGAGAAAAGCTGATGAGTGATCTGGAGGAGAGGATCGAGTTTCAGAACGCGATCGAGAAATTCTGGCAGGAATTTCAGGCTGCTACCGGCGATCCGGGAGAGTGGATAAAAATGTATGTTTTCGGGAATTCTCCTGAATTGTCAGAGGAATTATTGGCACTCATTCTGGAGGGAAAGAAGACCGCAACCGCCGATATGCTCACTGTTTTTGAAACAAAAGGAGAAGCCCTGCCCAAGCCCGGTGACCTCAATCTCATTATGAACAGCAAGGCTGAGCCCAGCGCCGTCATTCGAACTGTTTCGGTTGAGCAGAAGAAATTCTCGGAGGTGGATGGGGGATTTGCCCGCGACGAGGGTGAGGGAGACCTGTCCCTGGAATATTGGCGCAAGGTTCATAAGGTCTATTACGAAAAATGGCTGGGCGCGAACCAGAAAGAATTCGGCGAGGACCTGTTGCTTATTTGCGAAAGATTTGAATTGCTTTATCCCCTGGACAATATCGCATGATTGCTTGTCTCACCGCGTCTTCGGCGTTAGAACGCCCCTATGAGCGAGCCACTGAAAATATCACTAGCCCAGATTAACCCCACCGTCGGGGATATTGAGGGGAATCTTGCCCTCATATGCCGTTATCGGCAGCTGGCTGCTGACGAGGGCTGTAACCTCGTGGTCTTTCCTGAATTTTGTCTGACCGGTTATCCACCGGAAGATCTGGTTTTGAAACCTGCCTTCCAGACGAGTGTTGACCGGGCTTTGGCGAGGCTTGCAGAGGAGACCAGAGACGGGGGGCCGGGGGTGATCGTATCCGGACCAAAACCTGACGGAGACAAGCTTTATAACGCCGCTTTTCTGATAGCAGACGGCAAAATACTGGGCTCTCGCTTCAAACATCATCTGCCCAATTATGGGGTTTTTGACGAAAAGCGTTTGTTTGATGAAGCGCTCCTGCCTGACCCTATTTAATTTAAGGGCATAAGGGTGGGTTTA
>JACZYI010000252.1 GCA_022571175.1 Pseudomonadota bacterium | reverse complement strand
GTCAATGGTTTTTCACGATAGAGCGGCGAATCCAATGGCAATTTGGGCCGGGCCGCCAGCCAGAGCGCCAGATGCCCACCTGCCGAATGACCAGAAGCGACAACTCTCGTGGCATCCAGGTCAAACTGGGCAGCCATATGAGCCAGAATGTCGGCCGCATCCGCCACATCAAGATATGTTCCGGGCCAGCCGCCGCCATCCTCATCGGCTCGACGATATTCGAAATTGGCGGTGGCATAGCCCTCATTTCGCAGGGCATCCGCCATGGCAGCGGTGTTTTGAAGGGTGGAAAACCGTCTGGACCAGCAGCCGCCATGAATGACAATGACAACCGGATGCGGTCCATCACCCTTCGGTATGCGTAAATCCAGAAATTGTGAAGGCTCACTCCCATAGAGCAATCGGTGATCAGCCGGTTCTGAGGCCAGCGCGTCAATTTCCTGCCAGGTTACAAAATCCGAAGAATCATCCATAATCACCTGTTCGCACCCTCGAAGTGTTTTCCCTCTTGCCTGATATTGCCCCTTGTTAAAATAGCCAAGCGTACCTATCTCATATCATAAGATCAGTCAGAACAACTGGAAATGGGAGACAGCAGAAAATGATCAGACTTATTCTCCGCATAATTGGGTTTGCTTTCTTGGCCATCGGTATCATCGGCATATTGACGCCCATCCCCTTTGGACTCATTTTTCTGATGATAGCCTTGCTGTTTCTGGTACCAACCACGCCCTCCTTTGCAAAACGCGTGCGCAAGCTCCGGCAGCGTTTCCCCACCTTTGATGATCGTTTGCGTCGTGTTTCCAGGCGCCTGCCATTTGCCTTCAGGCGTATATTGAAAGCAACCGAGCCAGAGCTCTATTAACTGCCATTAGTATCTCATTGAGGAAAAGTGCCTGAATGCCTATGCTCGGCCCTTAACAAAATTAAGGGGTCGGGTTATGCGTGGTTTTGCGGTTTTCATTTTTTTTATCTTTATAAGTTCGGTTGTTACGGCGACAGACCGTTATTTGCTGGTGCCCGATGCGGTTTTTGATGGGGAGAGCAATCAACTCCACGAAAACTGGGTGGTGCTGGTTCAAGACCACAGAATCATCGCCGCGGGTGCTCGCGCAGAAATTGATGCACAGGGTGCCCAAATCATAGACCTTGCGGGACTGACGCTGCTACCCGGGTTAATTGACCTTCATTCGCATATTTTATTGCATCCCTATAATGAGACCAGCTGGAATGATCAGGTCTTGAAGGAATCTTTCGCCGAGCGTGCTGCACGGGCTACAAATCATTTGCGCGCCGCCCTCATGGCCGGGTTCACCACCTATCGGGATCTGGGCAGCGAAGGCGCGGGTTATACCGATGTTGGTCTGGCTCAGGCGTTGGAGAAGGGTGTCATCCCCGGGCCAAGACTGCTGGTGGCAGGCCCGGCAATTGTGGCCACGGGGAGCTACGGGCCTAAGGGTTTTGCCGACCATGTGAACCCGCCGCTTGGTGCGGAAGAAGCTGACGGGGCCGATCTGGTTCGGGTGGTTCGTGACCAGATCGGTGGTGGTGTTGACTGGGTTAAGGTCTATGCAGATTATCGCTGGGGCCCCAAGGGTGAAGCGCGGCCCACTTTCTCGGTCGAGGAACTGACGAGTATTGTTGAAACCGCAGCTTCCAGCGGCAGGCCAACGGTGGCCCATGCGGGCACAGCAGAAGGCATGCGCCGGGCTATCCTGGCAGGTGTTGAGACCATCGAGCATGGCAGCGATGGTACGGCTGAGATATTTGCTCAGATGGCAGCGGAGGGTGTTGCCTGGTGTCCCACGCTCGCTGCTGGGGAGGCCATTTCCGCCTATGGTGGATGGCAGAAGGGCATTGACCCCACACCGGCGCGCGTTCTGAAAAGCCAGCGGGCTTTCGAATTGGCCCTGGCAGCGGGTGTGACCATTTGCATGGGCTCTGATGTGGGTGTGTTTCCCCATGGCGAAAGCGCCTGGGAAATGGAACTGATGGAAGAATACGGCATGAGCAATATTGATGTTTTGCGGGCTGCAACCTCAGTAAATGCAGAAATTCTGCACATGGGATCCGAAATTGGCACGGTGGCACCGGATTACCTGGCAGACCTGATAGCGGTGGCGGGCAATCCCTTGGAGGATATATCCGTGTTGAGGAATGTGCAGTTTGTTATGAAAGATGGCTATATTTACCGTGCCCCCTGATTCTAAATCGTCTGCCTTTTGATCGCCCCATTCTCTTGGCAGGGTTTGCACCAACCACCGGGGGAGGGGCAATCCACAGGCAAGCCAAAATCTATCTGACTTTTTTAAGCCTGATTCTGTTCTTGAGCGCAGCATTGCTCATCAATGAGGTCGAGGCACAATCAGAGGAACAGGAAACTTTGGACGAGGATACACCGTTGAT
>JACZYI010000058.1 GCA_022571175.1 Pseudomonadota bacterium | reverse complement strand
CAGCGCCCATGGCAGCGGTGGTGGCCCGCAAGAGATTATTCCAGACGTCCTGACGGGTATAAATCCGGGGTGCCACTTCCGCATGAACGGGCGCAGGATTAGGATTATGGATGCCACTTTCCCTCAAGAGATGCGACCAGAGAATACGCAGGGCGCGGATTTTGGCCATGCCCAGAAAGAGGTCCGGCCCCGCAGCCAGAGCAAAGTTGATTTGAGCGGCGGCCTCAACCGGTTTGAGACCGGATTTTTCCATGGCGCGCATATATTCAAGCGCTGTGGCCAGCAGGATCGCCAATTCCTGAGCCTCACTGGCCCCGGCACCATGATAGACCAGACTTGATATTTGGCAGGCCCGCAACTCTGGATAATCACCATCTAAATGATTGGCGATCCTTGCCAGTTGCCCCAGGCCATCATCAATGGAAGTGGGAAGCGCGCCTTCGAGCGCCAGGGTAGCCAGCGGGTCCGCACCAAGGGAACCCTTCAGGCCCTCAACCCCGGCCCCGTAAGCCAAGAACCATGCGGAAAAGGGATAAAATGCCGCACCGGGTGAGAGTTGGCTGGTGACATAATCCAAATGTATGGACTGAAGAACATCCTCCAGAGCCTTGTAATCAGGGAGAAATACCCCCTTCATCCCGAAGCTGTTTTCTGACTGCCACGACCGGTTATCAACGGGCAATCTGAAGGCCCCGGCTCCACCCTCAAGGTCGCCCAGAATTTCGCCACTGGCCTCCAAGGCCATCGGATGCGTGGGGCTTTGGGCCACCAGCCAGCCCGCGTTACCGCTGGCAGCGGGTCTTGGCAGGCTGGTCAAATCCTCCGCCGTAGCCAGCGCCGGAATGGCAATATCATCGAGTGTGAGGCTCACCAGCGCCTGATCGACGCTTGCGCCTTTGAGGGCCTTTTTCGCCGCCACTAACCAGCTGGCGCGATCAACAATGGGAAAATCAGAACTAATGGTCAAAATGCCTTTCCATGTTCTTGAACCGCCCGGTGAACCTAGGTAAAGCGCTGCCGGAGGTCAAGCTGAGCGAGTGCTCAGCCCATACCAAATCAAATCAGGCCAAATCAGGCTAAAAAAGGCCAGGCCATGCGCAGACCGGCCAGGATCAGAAAAAGTCCGAAGATAATCGCCAGCGGTTTGCGCTTGAGCCTATGGGCCGAGGCGGCACCCACGGGGGCCATGATGGCGGCAAAGGGCGTCATCACCAAAAAGGCTGGCAGATAGATATAACCGGTGGCCCACTCGGGCAAACCATCGAGCCCGTGACCTGATATCAAAAATCCCAGCGCCGCCGGAACCGCAATAATGACCCCGAACAGGGAGGCGGTGCCGATGGCCCGATGCATCTCATAGCCGGTCATGGTCATGAGCGGCACCGAAAAGCTGGCCCCCCCTATGCCCATCATGCTCGACAATAATCCTATCAGGCCCGCCAGACTGCCGCCAACAAATCCGGTCGGGGGCTGATCGCGTACGGGCGCCCGGTCTCCGCTCAGGATCAGGCGCAGTCCCAGAATCACCACGATACTCGCAAAAAAAAGCGTGAGGGCAGCCCCGCTCATATTGCTGGCAAAAGCGGCCCCAAGAAGTGCACCAGCGAAAATAAAAGGCGCCCAGGCCCAGATCAAGGTAAGCGACACCGCTCCCTGTTTCCAGTGCGCGCGGGCCGACGCCATCCCGGTGGGCACAATAATCGCCAGCGATGTACCAATCGCCATATGCATCACCATATCCGGCGGCAGCTCAATGGTGAGCAGAACCCAATAGAGCACCGGCACCATCACCACGCCACCACCAATACCCAGCAGCCCGGCCATAAAGCCGGCCAGCACGCCCGCCGCCGCCAGAATCAGAATCATATGCAGGAGTTCTGTTTCCATGACTCAGCTTAGTGAAAACCAACGGCCTTCACTCACGCTCTATCCTCCGCACGTTCAGAATAATCACCGGCACCACCAGAATTTGCCCCGCCACATAGGCATCTTCATCTTCGCGGGTAAGGGTAAGTGCGTTGATGGCCCGCACCACATCCATGCCCGAGGTGACAATGCCAAAGGCGGCAAAGCCCTGCAAATCCGGATTGCGGCTCTCGCCATAATCAAGCGCCTGATTGTTGCCAATGACGATGAATATGGCATGGGTGGCGCTGTCAGGCTCACCGCGAGCCATGGAAATAACCCCGTCCATATGGGAAATGCCGGTCTCATTGGTGCGTTCAAGCTTGACGGGCGGAAAGGGTTCCTCCCCCTCGGCCAGATTAGCGCCACCCTGAATCACGGTAATTTTGGGGCTGCCATTATCATTGTCATGGCGCACCACGCGATAAAAAGCCCCGCCGGTATAATAGCCCCCATCCACATAGGCCATGAAATTGGCCACGGTTCCGGGCGCTCTCTCCGGGTAGAGGGCAAGGGTGATGTCCCCCATCTCGGTCTGGATCAAAACTTCAATCCTGATCTCAACCGTGCGTGGTTCCTCAGGTTGAGCCACTGCCGAAACCGGCAAGACCAGCCAAGCCGACAGGATGGCCACCATAAATTTTATTCGCATGATTTTCCTTATCCTTTTCCGGGCGATGGATTTGGAAGCTATCACAGAATGTGAGCACGACCCAACAGCCAAGCCATCGGCAATCATGGACACCGGCCCCTCAATGCCCGGCCCGTGCACATAAGCGGCGAAATCCGAGCAAAGGGAGGCAAGCGCAACCGCGCGTGGAAAATTATCCGCTGGATTTAGGCTACGCATTTCGGGCAGACTGTATGTTCACGCCTCGAGGGGGTCGGGGCCGCGTCACAGTGGGGGGAAAACCATGAAAAAAACTGTAATTCTGGCAGTCATAGCCATTGCAGCCACAACTATAATGGCCACATCGGGCTTCAGCCAGTCGCCGCCCACGGACGAGGAACGCACCAAGGCAATTGGGGAAATTGCCGAGGTTCAAAAATTTTTCATGATGCCCATGCGCGACGGCGTCAGAATGGCCACCGATATTTATTTGCCCAAGGACGCGTCAGGCCCGCTGCCCACTATTTTCTGGAAGACACCCTATAATTACAACAAGCTTTCAGGTCCCTGGCTGACCGTGATCGAGGCGGCGCTCGAGCAGGGTTATGCCTTTGTAATGCAAAACGAGCGCGGCAAGTTTTTCTCCGAGGGAACTTGGGAACTTCTGGGCCTGCCCCGCACCGACAGTTATGATGCGCTCACCTGGATCGCCGGGCAATCCTGGTCCAATGGCCGGGTGGGCACGCTGGGCTGCTCGTCTTCGGCTGAACCGCAAATGGCACTGGCGGCTATGAACCATCCGGCCCATGCGGCCATGGTGCCCATGTCTCCCGGTGCCGGCATCGGGCGGGTGGGCAAATTTTATGAGCAGGGCAACTGGTATCGGGGCGGGGCCGAGCAGATGTTTTACCTGCCCTGGCTCTATCCGGTGCAATTGACCGAAGGCCCCAAATTCCCGAGCGATCTCTCGGACGAGGACCGGCTGCGGCTTTCCACCTATTTTGATCTGGCACCATCCATGCCGCCCATCGACTGGGCCAAGCTGATCTGGCACCTGCCCATTGGCGAGGCCATGCTGGAAGCCAACGGCCCCAAGGGAATTTACGCCGAGCTGTTCGCCCGCAAGCCCAATGATGAAGGCTGGTATCAGGGCGGGCTTTACCATGATGACGAAGACATTGGGGTGCCCGCGCTCTGGGCTTTCACCTGGTATGATTTCTCCATCAGCCCCAATCTGGCGCTCTTCAATCATGTGTCCGAGACCGCGCCCGACCCGGAAGTGCGCGACAATCAATATGTGGTCATAGCGCCGGGGCTGCATTGTTCTTTCTTCCGCAACGAGTCTCCGCTCACGGTTGGCGAGCAGGAAATGGGCAATATCGATTTTGACTATATGGGCATGATTTTCGGGTTCTTCGATAAATGGCTGAAAGGCGATGACAGCAATTTCCCGGCCGACACTCCCAAAGTCCAGTATTTTGCTCAAGGAGCCAATGAATGGCGCTCGGCCGAGGTCTGGCCGCCTGCTACCGCCCAGCCGGTGACGCTCTATTTGCAAAGTGATGGCCATGCCAACAGCCTGTTCGGTGATGGCAGGCTCACCTGGGATGCGCCCGGTGAGGATGGCGGATTTGATGCTTATACCTACGACCCGGCCACCCCGGTGCCATCGCTGGGTGGCGGCATTTGTTGTATTGGCAATGCGGTTGAGGGCGGCTCTTTTGACCAGCGCGGCATTGAGGCGCGGGCGGATGTGCTGGTTTATACCACTGAGGAATTAAGCGCAGACGTGAATGTGACCGGCTATGTGGAGGTGACACTTTATGTCTCCTCCGACGCCCGCGATACGGATTTCACCATCAAGCTGATTGATGTCTACCCGGACGGGCGGGCGCTTAACCTCGATGAGACCATCCAGCGCGCGCGCTATAGGGATGGTTATGAGAGCGAGGTTTTCATGGAAGACGGCGGCATTTATGAAGTGACGCTATCGGTCTTGTCCACCAGCAATGTGTTCCGGGCTGGTCACCGGATCAGGCTTGAGGTCTCCTCCAGCAATTTCCCGCGTTTCTCGCGCAATCTGAATACGGGCGGCGATAATTATAACGAGTCCGAATTTGTGGTGGCGCATAATGTCATTCACCATTCGGCGGATTATGCCTCACGCATGGTGCTGCCGGTGATCGATGAATGAGGGGGGAAATTTGCAAGGCGTTTTATGTTCATTCTGAGTACCCGGAGGTTTAGCCACGCTCTTTCAAATCTTACATTAGAATTACGATTCGCCTTATAAGCGTAACTACCCTATTTATTCGACTTTAGGAATAGCCCGGCGGATTGATTGGGATATGGAGCTAAAATCGACGTGAAGGAACGGACCACGATAACCAAACTAATAAGCGCCTCCATGTTATATGATTTTTTGCAGTGCGCCCATCGACCTCACATGGATCAATTTGCCGATCCCAAAGACAGAGATGAACCAAATGCGTTTGTGAAATTACTTTGGGAAAATGGCAATGCATTTGAAAAACAGGTCATAAGCGAACTGGAAACACCATTTCTTGATCTGTCAGATAAATTTGGAGACGAAAAGGAGCATTTGACGCTTGAGGCCATGAAGCGTGGCGAAAACCTAATATATTCCGCTCGAATAACCGATGGAGATTTGGTTGGTGAACCTGACATTTTGAGGCGAGATGACCGCGGATATATCGCAATAGATATTAAAGCTGGATCGGGTGAAGAGACGTACGGTGATGATAAGAAACCCAAGAAACATTACGCAGTTCAATTGGCCCTATACACCGACATCCTAGAACGACTGAATTATAGCGCCGCCCGCGTAGCGTATGTTTGGGACATCCATGGTGAAGAAGTGCAATACGACTTTGAAGCTGAAATTGGAGTAAGAAACCCTCGAACCCTGTGGCAAGATTATGAAGAGGTATTGAACAAGGTTTCGGTAATCATAAATGGCGAGAACATCACGCTTCCTGCATTCAGCGGTTCATGCAAAATGTGCCATTGGTATACCAAGTGTACATCTGATTTAGAGAGCAACGATGACCTCACTTTGATATTCTATCTTGGTGGCAAGAGGCGAGACGCAATGATTTCCTCGATACCAACCATCTCTGACCTAGCTGGCTGCAACATCCAAGATTTTGTAGAGGGCAAAAAAACGATTTTTCCCGGCGTAGGTATCAAAATGCTGGAAAAATTTCAAGTTCGCGCCCGGTTAATCAAAGACGCTGGCGACCCAATTCTGACTAACCCCATAACTCTTCCATCATTCGAAAAAGAATTGTTTTTTGATATTGAATCGGACCCCATGCGAGATTGTCATTATTTGCATGGATTCGTAGAAAGGCAATCTCGAGATGATGGATCAGAAAAATATGTGTCATTTTTTGCCAAAGATGTTTCGATGGAAGCCGAAGAAAAAGCCTTTGCCGAAGCTTGGCAATATATCCAGGCATCTCAACCCTGCGCGATCTATCATTATGCAAGTCACGAGAAAACAACTTATAAAAAACTGCAACAAAAATATCCTGACGTATGCACAGAAGGTCAAATTGAGGAATTATTTAAAAGTGAAAACTTTGTCGACCTTTATACAGATATCGTATTGAAAGCCACGGAGTGGCCAGTCAGGTCTTATGGAATAAAATATTTGGCCACATACCTAGGGTTTGATTGGCGCGATAAACATCCTTCTGGCGCCGCATCAATTGAATGGTTCCACAGATGGACGGAGACGGGCGATAAAAAAATACGGCAACGAATTCTCGATTACAATGAAGATGATTGCCGCGCAACGCGTGTTCTGGTTGATGGACTTCAAGATATGATGGACCGTCAAAAATAGCTTCAGAATCAAATAGCTTCGCCTCGGTAAAGGTGGCTAACCAGCCTTCCCCCGCCAGATGATTTTGATGGCGGGCAGCAAGACCATCCAGAGGCCCAGCATCAAGCCGCCACCAGCCACGGCGAAGGCCATGAGGTAGGGTCGCGCCGCTTCGGTTGAGGCATAAAAGGGCTGGGCGCCCACCGGGGCCTCCATCAGGCCCGCGCCCAACAGTGCGCCCAAAAACACGAACAGGCTGATGTTCGCCAATCGAGAGCCGAACGCCACCACCCGGCCCTCGCGGCTGGCGCAATAATCCGGGTCAAATTTTGACTCGATTACGAAAAAGACCGAGGCCAGCAAAATCATGCTGTTGATGCCGATGGTAGTGCCCATGGCGTGGGCCACGGTGATGTGGGTGCCGTGGGTAAAAATATTGATGGCCGGCACCGAGAGCATAATCGCCAATATCAAATTCAGGAATATCCAGATGTCGGCGGCAAACAGAAAGCGGTAGGCCTGGCAGTGATTATGTTTCTGATAGCTTTTGAGCGTGGCCCGCCAGTCCCAGATAATTTTTCCGAGAATCAAGAGTTCACTCATGGAAACTATGTAAGCCAGATTCCGAACCCAGGGCGCAAAGGGCACGGCATAGGCGTGGTGGGCCCAGCCGAACATCAGGGCCACCAGCGAGAGGAAATAGAGGCTGAACGCCATTTTGGAGCGTGCAACCCGGTCATCACCGCCGATTTTAGCCATCACAAATATGGCGGTGCCATAGACCAGCATATTCCAGGAACCAATCAGCGCCCCATAGGATTTCCATTGCACGGTCAGCTCACGGATAATGCTTTCGCGAAAATAGGGGAAGATCCAGAGATAGGATTCGGCGAAGGTAAAAAAGAAGAAAATGATGCCGGTGGCCCACATCCAGAAATAGACCGGCCAGGAGCCCTGATGGCGCGCCAGTGTCCGGTAGAAATTAACCCCGAACAATATCCAGCTGGCAAATATGGGCAGCGCCAGGACCGGGGGAAACTCCCAATATTCCCGGCCGCCAAAATATCCCATGAGATAGGCTCCCAAGATGGCGAGCCCGGTGAGGAGAAAGACCCAGAAATGCAGCCGGGCGGCGCGAGGGGACCAGAGCGGCAGCTTGCAATAATTGGGCAGATAATAATAAATACCGCCGATCGCCACCAGGAATATCCATGAGATCGCCAGCGACACATGCATGGGGCGCAATTTATAAAAAGGCAAAAAGTCGAGAAAGTCCGGAAAGAGATATTTGAAGGCCGCCAGCACGCCCACCATCAGCGAGAAAGTGAGCGCCACCAGACCTAAATTGATAAACCAGAGGCCGATTTTAGTGCTCGGCGCCGCCAGCTCCCCCTGCTCCGCCTGCATAATCTACGGTTCCGTTCCACTTTAATATGGGCGCGCGGGGCGGATATTCCCCACTGGCCGCGGTATATTTGAGAAAATCAATCAGGCTATCAATCTCGCCATCACTCAAGCCAAAATCGGGCATGCGCTCGGTGCCAAAAGCGATAAATCCGCGGGCATAATCCACACCCCGGTCCTCCGCTGCGGCCACCGTGGTCAGGTCCGGGCCCATATAGCCGCCCAGACCGTAAAGCTGGTGACAGGCAATGCAATTTTGTCCTGAAAAACCTGATAGCCCGCCAGCACTCCAGCCGTGAGCCCCTGCCCGGCCGTGTGAGCAGTGCCATTCGAGGTGCCAATCGACCAGACATAACCGGAATAAGTCAGGAACACGGCGCTCAATAACGCGAATATGCAGCAGCGATCTGACAGACCGAAAAACATCACTTGTCTCTTCTTACCTAAAGCCGCTTTTGTCCAAGCCGCTTTACCCCAAGCAGATTTATCTTGTGCGGTAGTATAGCCCAATTTTAGGGGTATTTTCTGCTTCAATTACGCAAGAACTGGGTATCTGACGCATATTTAAACCACTTTATTCCATCCATGCGCATAGTCTTGCCGAATTGATTTCAACATTTCATTAACAAATATAACCCATTTGGTACATTTATCTTGATAGTTGTTCCTTTTTGGTGTATATACGGTGGGTATTTAACCTGTCTGGAGATAATATCATGCCTAGAATTAACGGCTCGGTTGGCGAAGGAGGCAAAAACGAAAGCCACGATGTAGCCGCCATGCAAATGGGTATGTATCATATTGAAATAAGAACCAGCTTTGGGGTAAGACACCTTTATCAGGGCATGATCGATGGCCTGACCTCGTCCGGGTTTTATAAGAACATATCAAATCTTCAGCAATGTGCGGGCGAACCGGTGACCGGGATCATCCGGCCCTTTACCCCGATCTTGTCCAAGATGAACAGGATGGGCATTCCCGTCTCGCTGATTGGCATGGAAGGCATTAAAGGCACCACCGCGGTGTTTGTGCCCGATATCCCGCCCTCCGAGATTGAGACCCAGGCCCGGTCTGAGATAACCCGGGTAGAATTCAAGGCACCCTTGCCCACAAAGCTCGCCGCATCCCTATCGCAAGTCATTCGTCGCATCAATATGAGCACCAAGCTCTATCTGGTGCTGAAAGAAGTTTGTATAACCCCGCAAGGCCGGTTTGAAGCCCGGCTCCGCTTTGAGCTCGCCGGTTTTGTCTCGCCCATGACCAGACGGCTCATATTGGGTGAACCGGATTATGCGCCCCCCGAAGTAATCGGTCTTGTGTGCGAGCAGGTGGAATCCGCTCAGGGCTGGAATGTGGGCAGCGATGATTGTCTGATATTCCAGTCCACCCAAAGCTACGCGTCGTTGACCAACCGCAAGGAACCCACCGCAGCTGAACTCAAACAACTGGGCCTCACTCAATGCCCCTCGGACAAGCTCCTCAAAGCCTGCGTGCAGGGCTGTATCAACCTTGCCAACAGCGGTGCCCTCACTACCGCCCCGGCAAGGCAGAACATGCCGACCTCATCACCGTCGCCACCCGCATTGATGCGGGTGTGGGGATTAAGTTGCAGGGAGCAGGAGCGGGTGGAGGGCCGCAAATTCTTTTCCGTTCAGGAGCCGACCCTGCTAGCATAACGAGTTACAGTATTGGGGTGTTGAAAGATATTATGAATGCAGCAGGTATATCCTCTATAGAAATTACGAGCACAGTTCGAACACCTCGTGAACAAGCAACCATTATGTTCGACAATATTCGTTTGAAAGGCGTGGCCGCGCAAATGCGACTATACAATGCCGATGGCAAGCGAATAATACAACAAT
>JACZYI010000251.1 GCA_022571175.1 Pseudomonadota bacterium | reverse complement strand
TTTGCTGTTTTCCTCGCTGTGGTCTTCATTCATAAAGACTTTTCGCAACTGTTTTCAAGGGATTCCAGCATTTAAGGTCATTTCCTGCGATAAAATGTGCATTTGAGGCGATGAGCTGTGCATTTCTTCTTTGTCTGGCGGGTCAGTCCCCCTATATGATTTAGGGAGGGATCAACCCGAGACATATGCAGGATAATCCTATGGCCGCTGGCACTAAACAAGAAATAAAAGGCGAGATCAAAACTCCGCTGTTCGCTCTGATTACAGCCCTGAGCATCGCACTGGCCAGCGTATCTCCGGCCGACGCCGAGGATCGTGCTGAGGATGGTGATGTTTTGGTTTTGGTTATGGGCGATAGCCTGTCTGCAGGATATAATCTGCCTCCGGATGCCTCATTCCCGGCCCGTCTTGAGGTCTGGCTTAATACTCAGGGTTTGTCAGCGACTATTATCAATGCGGGCGTTTCAGGTGATACCAGTACGGGTGGCCGAGCTCGTCTCGATTGGGTTCTCTCAAATTTGCCAGTGGAAGATCTGGATTTGGTGATCCTGGAATTTGGCGGCAACGATATGTTACGAGGCACAGAGCCAAGTGTTACCCGCACCAACCTTGCTGCGATGATTGCTACTTTGATAGAGCGCAATATTCCGGTTCTTTTAGCAGGCATACGCGCCTCGCCCAATATGGGCCGGGACTATGAAGCTGAATTTAATGGCCTGTACCCTGAACTCGCCCAAGAATATGGCATCCCTCTTTACCCTTTTTTTCTGGAGGGCGTTGCGACCGTACCGGAACTGAAGCTCGGCGATGGCCTTCATCCGAACGAAGCCGGCGTAGAGGTTATGGTGGCAAATATGGGCCCCATGATCCTAGATTTTCTAATCCCCGCTTCATGACCGTATGATCCAAATGTCCTGCGGCCCCAAAACCCGGTCCGTTTAATACCCCAGGCGAGATAAAATAGATTTCACCTGCGCCAGATAATCGCCGCCGAATAGCCTCACATGGACCAAAAGCGGCCAGAGATTGTAGATACCCCGACGAACTTCAAAGAAGCCTGGTTCAATCGGCCTTTGTTCGTTATAGGCTCGGAAAAAACTATCACCAAAACTGCCGAAGAGCGTGGCAAAAGCCAAATCCATCTCGGGATGACCAAAATAGATGGCGGGATCTATGAATGCAGCCACTTTGCCATTATTTGCGATCACATTACCGCCCCAGAGATCTCCGTGTAAGAGCGCTGGAGCCTCTGGCTCATCAATGAAGTTCCCGAGCTCGCCCGCAAATCTCTGAATGCGGTCAAAGGTCGCCCGGTCCAGCCGGTTAGCCTTGAGTGCTATTTCCGCCATGAATAATAATCTTTGGTCGCGAAAAAATGCACACCAGCTTGTTGCTGGTGGATTTGGCTGTCTGAGCGGCCCGATAACCGTATCCTCGTCAAATCCAAAATGATTGCCGGTTACACCATGCAACCTGGCTATATGATCTGCCGCGTTGGCTTCAACTCCTGTGTTAATCGGTCCCGCGCCAGCAATGAATTCCAGAAGCAAATTTTGGTCGTCAACATGAAGAACTTTTGGTACTGGTAACGCGCTCTCCTGCGCCAGATATTCCAGCATTCTGGCCTCAATCCGGGTGGTGCTGACCGTTCCGGGGCGTGAGCGCTTCACCACCACTTCAAGGCCGGTTGTGAGCAATATTTTTATGACTTCAGCGATATCGCCACCGGATAATGGCGACGCTGATTTCATACTCTTACCAAGACAGCTCTCTACTAATTCCCGAATCGCCTTCATAATCCGGCTCAAGCCCTGATGTCAAAATAAGTTCTCAGCAGGCCTTGTACGGCATTATCAATAAGTTCAAAACAAATCTCAAAGCCATTTCCACTGCCGTAATAGGGATCAGGGATTTCATCGGTTTTTGCCCCGCTCCCATACTCCAAAAATAATTTCGGGCTGGTGCTGCCGAGAGGCACCAAACGCTCCAGATTAGCCAGATTTTGCCGGTCCATGGCCAGCACATGGTCAAATTCCTCAAAATCCTGCACCACCGCTTGTCGTGCCCGAAAAGTCGAAATATTGATACCTCGTTCAATCAAAAGCGCTGTTGCTCTCTCGTCTGGCGGATCACCTATGTGATAGGCGCTGGTCCCGGCAGAATCGGAGATAAAATCACCAGCATCACCCTCCTCCAGTCCAGCAGCCAAGGCACGCTCCCGGAAAATGCCCTCTGCCATGGGTGATCTGCAAATATTTCCCATACAGACAAATAAAAATCGGGTTGGGTGGCTCATAAACTGTGGTTCCGTTCATGTGTTCGGTTTGAAAAGGCAGTTTAGGTGATTGATGGCCGCAGGAAAAGCTGTCAATGATCGGAGGAGTGGGTAAGGAGCCATGAAATACAGCAATATTGTTATTTTGACAGGCGCAGGCATTTCAGCCGAATCCGGCCTCAGCACT
>JACZYI010000057.1 GCA_022571175.1 Pseudomonadota bacterium | reverse complement strand
AACTCTTTGAAGCTTTGGACTATAGCGACGACGTCCAAGAAATTTATTCAAATGCATCTTTTTAGTATATGCCCCGTTCTACAACCTCGAAAATTTATTACGTTTACGTTCTCGAAAGCGTAAAGGACAGAAATAGGTATACGGGGTTTACTGTAGATTTACGAAAAAGGCTTGGGGAACACCAAAAAGGACTTTCTTTTTCTACGAGGGCTCGTCTTCCTGTTCACCTTATCTATTTTGAAGGATGTACTAATCGGGAAGACACAGAAAGGCGCGAGAAATATCTAAAAACCACAAGTGGTGGTAGGTTTCTAGTCAAACGACTGAAGACGTATTACCATTCGAGGTTGTAGAACAGGGTATGCAAACAAAGTTCAATTATCTTATTATTGGCGGTGGCATAGCTGCTTACAAGACTCTGGATTTGATTCGCAGACTCAGGGATATGCATGTTTCTGTGCGAGCTATACTGACGGACGGCGGGGCACAGTTTATCACACCCTTGTCGGTGGCCAGCCTCACGGGAGAGAAGGTTTACACCGATCTGTTTTCCCTGACCGATGAAACTGAAATGGGTCACATCCGCCTGTCTCGAGACGCAGACCTCGTCCTGGTTGCTCCCGCAACGGCCAATCTGATAGCAAAGATAGCCTCTGGCCGGGCCGACGATCTGGCATCCACAACCCTCCTTGCTGCCAACAAGCCTGTCATGGTTTGCCCTTCCATGAATGTGGAAATGTGGCTGAAGCCTTCCACCAGAAGAAATATCATGCAACTGGAAGCCGATGGCGTCACGGTTGTTGGGCCGGCTTCAGGAGACCTGGCTTGTGGAGAATTCGGCGAGGGCAGGCTCGCTGAAATAAACGATATTATACTTGCTGTTAAGCGTTCGCTGGGTGTGGGGAATTTACCTCTCAATGGTCGCCGCGCGCTGGTCACTGCCGGCCCAACCCATGAAGCAATAGACCCCGTGCGCTACATTGCCAATCGATCTTCTGGCAAGCAAGGATATGCTATCTCCGGTGCCTTGCACCGGCTGGGAGCTGAAACATTGCTTATCAGCGGCCCAACCAACCTTGGCACACCGGAGGGCGTGGAACGCTTGGATATAACCAGTGCGGACGAGATGCTGGCAGCGGCAGAAGCCGCTTTGCCCGTTGATGTGGCCATATGTGTGGCGGCTGTTTCTGACTGGAAACCAAAACATTTGTCCTGTCAAAAAATCAAGAAGGGCAGCAAACCGATGCTAATTGACCTGCTTGAAAATCCTGACATATTAAGACAGCTTTCGCGCGCAAGAAACAATCGCCCAAATCTTGTCATCGGATTTGCTGCCGAGACCAATCAGGTTTTAGAGAACGCCAAGGCAAAGCTTCTTGCCAAAAAATGCGACTGGATTGTCGCCAATAATGTCTCGCTCGAGACGGGCATCTTGGGAGGGGATCAAACAGAGGTGCATCTCCTGACATCGGATAAAGTGGAAAGCTGGCCTGTGATGAGCAAGCAGAAAATGGCGGCACGTCTGGCAGAGTCCGTGGCAAAATATTTCACCTTGCAGGCTTCATAGACATGAGCACAAGAACAATTGAAGTCGCCATTAAAAGGCTTCCTCACGGGCTTGGGCTCGCCTTGCCCAGATATGAAACCAAGCAGAGCGCCGGCATGGATTTGCCTGCGGCCATTGAAGAGATGGAAACGGTTGAGATTCTACCAGGCCAGTCCCGCATGATCCCAACCGGGTTTGCCATGTCACTGCCGTCTGGCTTTGAGGCACAAATTCGACCCCGATCTGGTTTGGCTGCAAAACATGGCATGAGTGTTCTAAATACGCCGGGAACCATTGACGCCGATTACCGCGGTGAAGTGAAAGTCATCCTCGTAAATCACGGAGAGCAGCCCTTCACCGTGGAACGTGGAATGCGTATCGCACAGATGGTGATTGCGCCCATAACCCAGGCAAGCTGGCTGGAAGTTCAGGAACTGGTTGAAACGGAACGGGGAGCCGGAGGTTTTGGGTCCACCGGTGTCGCTGAAAAAGAGTCATGAGCCTCAGCGAAAAACAACTGGAACGCTATGCCCGCCATATAGTTCTCAAAGAGGTGGGCGGTCCGGGACAGCTCAAGCTTTTGCGCGCCCGGGTTCTGGTCATCGGAGCCGGAGGCCTGGGATCTCCCATAATTATGTATCTGGCTGCCGCAGGCATCGGCACCATTGGAATAATTGACGATGATTCAGTGAGTCTTTCCAATCTCCAGAGACAAATTATTCATGGCACTTCCGATAATGGGCGAAGCAAAACGCAAAGTGCCGCTGATACGGTTGCTGTCCTTAATCCCGATGTGGAGGTCATCACATATCAAGAACGTTTGACCGCAGAGAACGCCGCCAAGCTAGTAGCAGATTATGACATCATTGCCGATGGCAGTGACAACTTTGAAACCCGTCTGGCAGTAAATGACGCCTGCATTCAGGGTAAAAAAACCTTGGTCTCCGGTGCTCTACACCAATTTGACGGACAGCTTGCAGTCTTTAAGCCCCATCAGAACGCTGATGATGGGACACCGCTGCCTTGTTATTGTTGTTTTGTTGGTGATGATCCTGCACCTGCCTTTGATAGAAGCTGCGCCGACCAGGGCATTCTGGGCTCGGTTGCGGGGGTCATCGGCACCTTGCAAGCCACCGAAATCATTAAAGAAATTCTTGGCATAGGTGTCTCGTTAGCTGGCAAGCTCATGCTTTATAACGCTCTGGATGGTAAAAGCCGAGTTGTGACATTGCCCAGTGATCCTGAATGCCCGGCCTGCGGTTCTTTTCAGAAGGAAGAAAAGAACCCGGCACAGCAGCGAAATTAACCCCATCCATGATGCGTGTATTATTCATTTTACTCATTTTGATGCCCCCAACGGCCTCCTGGGCGCAAACCCACGACCGGGGAGAGGTTACACTTGGTCCCACGGGGCGGCAGTTGCCACGCTATGTTTCCCTCGCCAGTGATCGAACCAACCTTCGAACCGGGCCAGGAGAAAGATACCCCATACTCTGGATTTATGTGCGCGCGGGCGTGCCCCTGGAGATAACAGCAGAATTTGAAAACTGGCGGCGAGTAAGAGACCTGGACGGTGTAACCGGCTGGATACACAGCGCACTTTTGTCGGGCCAGCGCACCGCTTATATTTCAGGCCAGATCAGGTCATTATATCGCGAGCCTTCTTTTGGTTCTGTGCCCGTACTCCTTGCTGAACCTGGTGTGTTGGCTGAAATAGAAAAGTGTCACCAGAATTGGTGCCTGGTGGATATCCTGGGCCGCGAAGGCTGGATTTACGCTGAACATTTCTGGGGGAGCTACGCGGGAGAGGTTATTGAATAATCTGGCAGGCGATTAATCGCCGGTACAAATACGTTCAACCAGCTCCTTCACGCTCGGTATGTAACCGTTGCTGTAAAAAGGATCGAGACCAAACTGATAGCCGTTATGACCGGAAAACATGAGATTGTCTTCGATTGGCCCGTCGTGGGCAATTTCCTGCAATGTCTTTTGAATGCAGAAGCTTCTGGGATCAGCTTTGCGCCTTGTTGAATTTTTTTCATTATCTGCCCAATTTGAAAATCTGCACTGTGACAGGCATCCCATACAATCGGTCTGGTCACGCCTGATTTCCTCTCGTTTTTCAGGCGTTACAAAAATAAATGTACAGTCCGGGGTCTTGAGAGCAGCAGTGTATCCTTGCGCCATCCATTCCATGGCCCGGGTCCGGTCGCCGCTGGTAACAAAAACTCCCTTATGCTTGGGGACAACCTCCAGCAGGGTATCCAAGTCACCCACAAGTTCCGGACTGAATGCAATCTGGTGTGTGTTGCGCTCCTCCAGTTCGGTCAAAAAATTATTTTTTACCGCAGAGGAATAAAACCCCGTTGGTGAAAACCGGTGAAGGAGAATGCTTTCCTTTTTCAAACTGGTCAGGCTCAGCTTCCATTGATCGGAAATGGGGCTTTCTTTGGTCAAAAGCGCACGAGTTCCGAACTGAAACATGATGGGACCGAGTTCCTCATTATCAATCCAATGTTCCCAGTCCCGCAAATACCAGACCCCCCCGGCCATGACGATCGGCACATGACCCAAACCCATTTCACGCATCTGGTCTCGAAGAAGCTTCACCCTGGGGTAGGGATCCTCGGGCACCTCAGGATCTTCGCTGTTAGAAAGTCCATTATGGCCCCCCGCAAGCCAGGGGTCTTCATAAACAACCGCGCCCAGAAATTCAGAAAATTTCTTGTAGGCCCGACGCCAAAGCGCACTAAAAGCACGAGCGGATGATATGATTGGATAATAATACACACCATAACCCGCTGCAATTTCTGCCAGGCGATAAGGCATGCCCGCACCGCAGGTCACGCCTTGTACAAGGTCCTTGGTTTTTTCGAGAACCCCATGCAGCACTCTTTCTGCGCCACCCATTTCCCAGAGAATATTGATGTTGAGCCCGCCAAGACCCTTGCTCAAGTCAAAAGCTTTCTGGACCTGGGCAATGCCGCCATCTATGGCATAACGCACGAGTTCCTCGTGACGATCCCGGCGGGTTTTGCCATGATAAATCTGAGGGATAACATTCCCTTGCGAATCATAGGAATCAGCATTAACCGCCGAGATTGTGCCAATCCCGCCAGCGGCAGCCCATGGCCCCGAGCTGACCCCGGCAGAAATAGCAATACCCTTACCGCCCTCTATCAGCGGCAACACTTCGCGCCCGGCAAGTCTTATGGCATCCAATGGCTTCATCTAATCCTCACACCGCGCCACAATAGCAGCGTCCTGGTTTATTATCTTGGCTTTCGTGGTGGTCTTGTGTCTTCAAGCTCCTTGCCAGTCTCCTGGTCAACCAAACGCATGGACAGGCGAATTTTTCCTCGTCCATCAATCTCAAGCACTTTGACCTTCACCTTATCACCTTCTTTGACAATATCAGAAACGGTTTCAACGCGTTTTGGGGCCAACTCACTGATATGAACCAAGCCGTCCCGGGAGCCGAAGAAATTTACAAAGGCACCAAAATCCATGATTTTGACCACCGTACCATCATAAATTTGGCCAGCTTCGGGTTCGGCTGTGATGCCTTGAATCCATTTGATTGCGGCTTCTATGGCTGCCCCGTCAGAACTTGAGACCTTGATCGTACCATCATCTTCAATGTCTATTTTGGCACCGGTTGTCTCAACGATTTCTCTGATAACTTTACCACCAGTTCCAATTACTTCCCGTATTTTGTCTTTGGGAATGACAATGGTTTCAATGCGAGGCGCGTGTTGGCTCACGCTTTCACGAGCATCTGTCAGAGCTTTGCTCATTTCATTCAGAATGTGCAAGCGACCGGCATGGGCTTGCTCTAGTGCCTGCCCCATAATCTTTTCGGTAATACCTGAGATTTTGATGTCCATCTGGAGCGCAGTAATGCCCTCTGTGGTGCCTGCAACTTTGAAATCCATGTCACCGAGATGATCTTCATCACCAAGAATATCAGAAAGTACAGCGAAATTCTCGCCCTCCTTGATCAATCCCATTGCAATGCCAGCTACAGGCGTTTTGATGGGCACGCCTGCATCCATCATAGCGAGTGACGTGCCGCAAACGGTTGCCATGGAGGAAGACCCATTGGATTCCGTGATCTCAGAGACCACGCGGATGGTATAGGGAAAATCTTCATGGTCCGGCATAACAGCTTTGATGGCACGCCAGGCCAGCTTGCCGTGACCAATTTCGCGCCTGCTGGTAAACCCGACCCGCCCAGCTTCGCCAACCGAGTAGGGTGGAAAATTATAATGCAGCAGGAAATGCTCTTTATAAGTTCCATCCAGCGCATCAATCATCTGTTCATCGTCGCCCGTACCCAATGTAACCACAACCATCGCCTGGGTTTCACCGCGCGTAAATAATGCGCTGCCATGCGAGCGTGGCAAAATTTCTACTTCGGCGCGAATGTCACGAACCTGGTCGAGCTTGCGACCGTCAATCCTCTTGCCATCCTTCAGGATATTTCCGCGAACAATCTGCTTTTCGAGCGTTTTGAACAGACCCGAAATTTGTTCACCGTCAACACTTTCATCATCGCCGAAGGCCTCAAGAACTTTCTCTTTGACGGTCGCCACAGAAACTGTCCTTTTCTGTTTGACGGTCTCGTCATATGCTTGGCGCAAATCTTTTTCCGCCAGTTCGTCAACTTTTTGCTGCAACGCACCATAATCAGGCTCTGCATCCAGCTCCCAAGGATCCTTAGCGCTTTCTTCCGCCAGGTCGATTATCATTTCAATGACCGGCTTCATTTGCTCATGGCCATACATGACCGCGCCCAGCATTATTTTCTCGGAAAGCTCTTTGGCCTGCGATTCCACCATAAGCACAGCATTGCTTGTGCCGGCAACCACAAGGTCCAATTCACTTTCAGCCAGTTCTTCGGGTGTGGGATTCAACACATACTCATCCCCAATACGTCCCACCCGGGCAGCACCGAGTGGCCCGAAAAATGGCAAGCCCGATAATGTAAGCGCAGCACTTGCTCCGATCAGGGCAACAATATCCGGATCATTTTCAAGATCGTGACTGAGTACGGTTGCAATGATCTGAGTCTCATTCCGGAACCCGCCCGGAAACAAAGGACGGATAGGCCTGTCTATCAGACGGCTGGTCAATGTTTCCTTTTCCGAGGGACGACCCTCACGTTTGAAAAACCCGCCTGGGATTTTTCCGGCTGCATAGGTTTTTTCCATGTAATTTACTGTCAGCGGAAAAAAGTTCAGCCCTTCTCTTGCTGACTTGGCGGCAACGGCAGTGCATAAAACCACTGTTTCACCATATGTAACCATAACAGCGCCATCTGCCTGGCGCGCAATATGTCCTGATTCAATTGAAAGCGTGCGACCACCCCAGGTGATCTCTTTTTTATTTATCTCAAACATTCTATACTTTCTCTCGTTTCCAGCAGCGACCAATCGCCACTCCAGAAACTTTCGATGTGGAAGACCCATGTCCTCCAATGTGGGGCCGGATAATACCGGACTCCCTCCTATGATCTGGATGCCAAATACTCATTCCTGGCATCCCCCAAATTGAGGACCCGAACTCTTTGGTTCCAAGTCCAGATGAAAGGCAAATCCGGGTCAGAATTCCCCGACCCGGCGCCCATCAAATTCTCTATTTTCGCAAACCCAGACTTTTAATCAGCTTTTGATATCGGTCCTGGTCGTTATTTTTTAAATAAGACAGTAATCTCCGTCGCTTGTTCACCATCTGGAGCAAGCCACGCCGGGAATGATTATCCTTTTTGTGGTCCTTAAAATGTTCCGTGAGGTTCACAATACGCTTGGTCAGGATTGCCACTTGTACTTCCGGCGAGCCCGTATCGCCCTCCGCAATCGCGTATTTCTTGATAAGGTCTTGTTTCACGTTCGATGCAATCGACATCGTCATTTCCTTCTATTGTTCTTTAAAAACACGTAGGGGCCTCGCCACACCCGCCTCAACGTTCGCCATAGCAATCAAGGCGTTCCCTTCGGTGATGCGAACCAGCCCTTCTTTTGATGTCGGAAGGCGAAGACTTTGGCCATTTCTTATTCGACCTGCCTCGGCTTTCGTTACAGCCAGCGCCGGGATGTCGACCAGCGCGGTCATAACGGGCTGCACTGCCCTCTGAGCGCGCGCACTATGGCTTAATTGATCTATCATTTCCAGCGAAATCGCATCGGCAAGCTGAAATGGCCCAACCCGGGTCCGACGAATTTGGGAAATATGACCGAGCGTCCCCAGAGAAATGGCCAAATCCCGCGCCAAGCTTCGCACATAGGTCCCCTTACCGCAGGTCATGACAAAACATGTTTTTCCGTTTTCTGTATCGCTAATGCGCTCCAAAGTCTCAATTTTCACCCTTCGAGGCTTTAATTCGACCGCCAGACCCTTCCGGGCTAAATTATATGCTCTTTGTCCTTCAACTTTTATTGCTGAAAAAACCGGTGGTGTCTGCTCAATTTCTCCCAGATAATTGCCCAGCGCATGGTCAATTTCCTCATTTGATGGAATTTTAGTGGAGACACCGGTTTTTCGACCCAAAACGTCATCAGTATCCCGGGATTCCCCCCAACAAATCATGAACTCATACGTTTTATCGGACTCGACGATGTAGGGGATGGTCTTGGTGGCCTCACCCAGAGCAACTGGTAACAGGCCGGTGGCGAGTGGGTCGAGAGTGCCCGCATGACCTGCTTTTTTTGCCGATAGCAGCTTTTTCACCTTATTCACTACTGCCGTAGAGCTTAAAATGGGTCCCTTATCAATAAGCACCCAGCCATCAATCCGTATTTTGGGAGGGGATTTGAACTGATTATCTTTTTTAGCTTTCATCAACGTCGGTAACTTCCAGATCACGGCGAACCGCAGGGCTTTGAAGTAATGAATCCAGTTTGTCTGCCTGATCAAAGCTGTGGTCCAGCTCAAAGTTAAGCTTGGGCAGGTATTTCAAATTAACGGTTTTTGCCAACCGGCCCCTGATGTATCCACTGTTTCGGTTCAGAGCATCTACAATTTTATCCTGGTCCTTACCCTCCAGGGGAAGCACATAAATGGACCCATTTCTAAGATCGGGGCTGATTCGAGCTTCAGTGACAGTAATAGAAATACCGGTCAGATCCGGATCCTGAATCGAATCACGCTTTAAAATCTCCACCAGGGCATGGCGAACAAGTTCACCAATTCTAAGCATACGAACATTTGTCCCAGAGCGGGAGTTTTTCCGATTCATGTTCTTTTCCAAATTGACCAACTAAAGCGTGCGTTGTCGCTCCGTCTCTTCATAGATTTCAATCTGATCGCCGGCTTTTATATCATTGTAATTCTCAAGAGTGACGCCACATTCCGTGCCAGCTTTAACCTCTTTGACTTCATCTTTAAAGCGCCGCAAAGAGCTGATGGCTCCTTGCCAGATGACCGTATCATCCCGGAGCAATCTTGCCTTGGCCGAGCTTCTGGCCAACCCATCAATCACGAGACAGCCAGCAGCCTTACCAATTTTACCCGCCGAAAAAACATCCTTAACTTCCGCTAGTCCCAACTTGGTCTCTTCTATGGCAGGCGGCAATTGTCCTTCCATGAGGCCCCTGATGTCATCAATAAGATTATAGATAACCGAGTAATAGGATATGACAACGCCATCCCGCTCCGCCGCCCCGTCAGCCTGACGGTTGGCTCTGACATTAAACCCAAGAATAAGCGCGGTGGATGCCTTGGCAAGAGTAACGTCAGACTCGGTAATGCCGCCCACAGCACCATGAATCACCCGGGCTTGTATTTCTTCATTTCCTATTTTTTCGAGCGCCTGGGTTATGGCTTCGACAGATCCCTGTACATCTGCCTTGACTACGACCGGGAACTCCGTTGCTTTTGCCTCTTTCAGGGCTTCAAACATGGTTTCCAAAGATTCAGGACCCGTGCCCTGTCGCTCTTTGAGTCTTTGTGCCTGTCGGTATTCGATAACTTCACGGGCGCGAGCCTCTGATTCGACCACAGCGAAATCATCTCCAGCCGACGGCGAGCCATTTAAGCCAAGAATTTCAACTGGTTGCGCAGGCCCTGCTGCTTCAATTTTTTGCCCGCGATCATCCGCCATCGCTTTTATTTTTCCCCACTCTGCGCCCGCGACGAAAATATCGCCAATCTTCAGTGTTCCCCGCTTGATAAGAATGGTGGCTAACGGACCCCGGCTCTTGTCCAGCTTAGCCTCAATCACTGACCCCTCAGCGCTGCGAGAGGG
>JACZYI010000250.1 GCA_022571175.1 Pseudomonadota bacterium | reverse complement strand
CAACCAGTCAAAAAACTGGATGGGTGTTAGAAGGCCGACAAAGTGACCCATAAAGATGATCAAAATGCCCACATGAAACAGATTGCTGCCCCACATCAACTGTCGACGCCGGAGAAGTTGGCTGGACCCTGATCGCCAACTGAACTGCTCTCGGTCAAAGCGCACCAAACTGCCCACAAAAAATACTGTGATGCAGAGGTAGGGATAAATACCGAAAAAGAAGGAGGACAAATAACTGCTCATGATCTTTTCTCCTTAATTTCCGCTAAATTTCCTTTTCCAATTTGTTCGGCTTCAAGGGCGCTTAAAACATCGCTCAATTTGGAACAGGACCCGCCGGAACCAAATTCAACCGGAGACTCATTCCATATTTTGTCGATAGCCTCAAAATCGTCAGGGTCATCATCGATCTGGCCTTGCAAAACTGCCAACTCCTTTTGATTGGGTCTGGCAGCGGCAAATTCTTCAAGCGCACGGAGCACAATGGCATAAGGGCTTTTTCGTTTCTCAAGCCTCTCTGCCAGCACCGTAATCACATGAAGTGGCCTGCCCAATTCCTCCCGGGCGGCCTCGGGTGCGAGCATTGAGAGAAATTCCAGAAATGCCGGCAAAAAATCGGGCAGTTCGCCGCTGTCCAGCATAAGACCGTGGGCATCATAGGTTTTCTGGAGCTCAACCATTGCTTCGCCACGATTTCTCGAGTCACCATAAACATGCTCAAACAGGTTCAGTGATAGGGACCTGGTGCGATCAAAAAACAGAACATAACTTTCTTCCAGCTCCATAAGATCGGTCTCGGCCACATAATCTATCAATTGATTAAGCCCGGAGAGGGTTTTGGGACCAACAAAAGTCTCGCTTTTGAGGGCAGCTTTCAACTCGTCCGCAGCCCCCTGCAGCTCTTTGGAGGGGTAAGTCAGAAGGGCTGCCATCACGCGTAAACTATTCATATCGGGAGACCTCCTTTGACGTGGTGCTTGGTTTGTTATCGGGCTGACCAAAGAGAGAGGCCTTGCTGATGCCACTTGAGCAGCCATTACCAAAGCTGAACCCGCAACCACCACGAAGATTTTGAACATCTTCGCCATCTTCCCGGTGCGCGCTGGGGATGACAAAACGGTCTTCATAATTGGCGATCGCCATGAGGTGGTACATTTCCTCAATCTCGGCAGGTTTGAGCCCCACATCGGAGGCTATCTGCTGGTTGCTAACGCCATCCATCGTCTTCTCTCTCATATAGGCCCGCAGAGCCAGCATGCGCCTCAACCCGAGCTCAATCGGCGCTTCCTCACCCGCCGTTAACAGATTAGCCAGATATTTGATCGGAATTCTGAGCGATGAAACGTCAGGAATACCATCGGACATTGCCAATCTGCCGTTTTCAGCGGCATCCTGAACCGGCGACAAGGGTGGCACATACCAAACCATAGGCAAGGTTCGGTATTCGGGATGAAGCGGAAAGGCTATTTTCCATTCCATGGCCATTTTCCAGACTGGGGAATGCCTTGCTGACTCGAGCCATTCTTCTGGGATACCGTCTTTCCTGGCCTGCTTTATGATCTCGGGATCATTGGGATCCAGAAAAATTGATAACTGGGCCTGATACAAATCCTCTTCCGATTCTACACTTGCGGCTTCTTCAATCCGGTCGGCATCGTAAAGCATTACGCCCAGATATCGAATTCGACCAACGCAGGTCTCGGAACAAACGGTGGGCTCGCCCGCTTCAATCCTTGGATAACAGAAGGTGCATTTCTCTGACTTCCCGGTTTGCCAGTTATAATAGATCTTTTTATAGGGACAGGCAGAGACGCACATGCGCCAGCCTCGGCATTTATCCTGATCGATAAGGACGATGCCGTCTTCTTCACGTTTGTATATGGCACCAGAAGGGCAAGCGGCAACGCATGTGGGGTTAAGGCAATGTTCACAGAGCCGGGGAAGATACATCATAAAGGTATTTTCAAACTGCCCGTAAATCTCTTTTTCCATGTTTTTAAAATTCGAGTCTTTCGCTCTTTTCTCAAACTCGCCCCCCAGAAGTTCCTCCCAGTTGGGGCCCCATTTGATGCGCTCCATGGGCTCACCCGTAATGAGCGAAATGGGCCGCGCAGTGGGCGGAGCCTTCATTTCGGGTGCGTTATGGAGATGCTCATAATCAAAGGTAAATGGCTCATAATAATCGTCGATTTCCGGCAAGTCGGGATTGGCAAAGATATTGGCCAGGATGCGCCATTTTCCGCCAATTTTTGGCTGAATAGTACCGTTCTTCTTCCGTATCCAGCCACCATTCCAGACCTTCTGGTTTTCCCATTGCTTGGGGTAACCCACGCCCGGTTTGGTCTCCACATTATTAAACCAGGCATATTCAATGCCTTCCCGAGAGGTCCATACATTTTTACAGGTAACAGAGCAGGTGTGGCACCCGATACATTTATCCAGGTTCAGGACTTTTCCGATCTGTGCACGTATTTTCATCTGGC
>JACZYI010000056.1 GCA_022571175.1 Pseudomonadota bacterium | reverse complement strand
CATCGGTTCGCTGGATGGTTTCTATGGCACTCCTGAGCGAACTTAGTGGATTCTTCAACTCATGTGAAACGTCGGCAGCAAAACTTTCCACGGCATCCAGTTGGTGGTAAAGGGCGCGGGTCATTTTGCTCAAGGATCGGGAGAGAGCGCCGATCTCATCCTTACGGTTTGAGAATTTTTCCAGATCATGATCCCGGCCAATATTCTTGGTAACCTCGTCGGCTGCCGCTGCCAGATGACGGATGGGGCGGGCTATAGTCCTGCCCAGGAAAACCGACAACAGAAGAGTCACACCAAGTGATACCCCCAATACCTTCAAGAAACGAAGGCGCTCTTGAAAAATGATTGCCTTGATATCTGAGGTGTCTGTGGAGAGCAGGAGTCCACCGAGCACACGCCTGAATCGCTGGACTGGCACAGCCACTGTAATCAGAAGATTGCCGCCCTCTAACCGCCTCAGATGCGAACCCTGTTCCCCGGAAAGTGCAATACCCACTTCCTCATAGTCCGAAGCGCGTTGCTCGAATCGCTCTGCATAGTCTGGAATATCTGGATCAAGAACCAGGCTGTCCAAAGCATCATTAATCCAGTTAAGTATGAACTCGATAGCATCAAGCGGTTCGTCAGGGGGCGGCAGGGGAATAACATATACCGAGCGTCCGAGAGACATGAACCGGCTGTCTGCTATGAGCACGCCATCGGGTGAGAAAAGCCTTGCCCTGGTGTTAGTTGGTCCTACCAGACGTCCAATGATTTGGCGGGCGGGCTCTGGCAGGATGGTCTTGCTCTCCGGACCAAGGGAGGTGGATTCACCAAGAGCGCCAGCGATTATCTCGGCATGAACCAGAAGATTTTCGGTCCGCTGCTCCAGTAAATCATTCCAGAATTGATTGAGATAAAGAATGCCGCCGCCAAGAATGGCAATGGCGATGACATTGACCGCCAAAATACGTCGCATAAGCGGCGAAAAAAGCCCCAAACTGCTCATGCCCCGGCGGCTAGTTGCTTTTGATGGTTGTGCCTGTGGCATCAGCCGTCGCTGTAGCGATAACCCACGCCATAGAGGGTTTCTATGCTGGAAAATTCCTCATCAACCGCGCGGAATTTCTTCCTTAGCCGCTTGATGTGGCTATCGATTGTGCGGTCATCCACATAAATATCGTCAGCATAGGCGGCGTCCATTAACTGGTCACGGCTTTTGACATGACCCGGCCTTGCCGCGAGAGCTTGTAAAATCAAAAATTCGGTAACAGTCAGGTTAATGCCTTTGTCTCGCCATTTTACAATATGGCGTAGAGGATCCAGGGTCAGGTTTCCGCGAACCAGAACCTGATCTTCATCATCATCCTTGCGCGGCTTTTTTACCGCTGCAACCCGCCTCAGGATCGCCCGAATCCGTTCTATCAAAAGACGCTGGGAAAAAGGTTTTGCTATATAATCATCAGCGCCCATCTTCAGGCCAAGAACTTCGTCTATCTCTTCGTCTTTAGAGGTAAGGAATATGACCGGCATATCTGTGGACTGGCGAAGCCGCCGTAACAATTCCATGCCATCCATGCGGGGCATTTTTATGTCGAGCACAGCCAGATCAGCAGGCTTTTCAGCCAGGGCTTCTAGGGCGCTTGCACCGTCTGGATAAGTGCGCACCTTAAAACCTTCATTTTCAAGGCTGATAGTTACCGATGTCAGGATGTTTCGGTCGTCATCAACCAGAGCAATATCTGCACTCATAACAAAAAATCCTCCAAGCCTTAATCTTCTAGCCCTTTTTGGCCTAACCCCCAAGGCTAGAGTGGTGGAAAATGTTCGACCCTCTCCTGGCTAGTTCGGAATTGGGATCAAAAGATGACGGAGACATGCACCCGGACACAATTTCTGGACACCGGATTTGTGATCAATGGTGGGATGATGTTTTTGAATATGGTAAACTATTGGGTTCGAAATTATGGGTCCACACTAATGAAGCGACCAAAAAAGAGTTGGGGGTTTCCCCGCTGGGGCAGTTATGGCCAGGATCGAGATACGATCCGGGTGCGGACCTGTGATTTTGAGGGATGCATGAATACCGGCGATAAGCCTGCCCCCAAGTCCCCGCTTTCGTCCGAGAAATGGTGGTTTTGTGAGGACCATGCGGCGGAATATAACCGTAACTGGAATTTTTTTGAGGGAATGAGCGCGGAACAAGCACGACAATATAGCGAACAGGATCGTTCAACCGGTGCTGATTACAAGAAATCGGACGTGTATGGATGGGGGGGCGTGGTTGACGCAAGTGGATTTACAAAGACCGAAAGAGACGCTCTTCAGGTTCTGGGATTGGAAACAGATGCCAGCGAAAAACAGATCAAGACCCAATATCGCAAGCTGGCCAAGCAGTTTCATCCGGACCACAATCAAGGCGACACGAAAGCCGAACAACAGTTTCAGATGGTCCGTATTGCTTTTGATGTATTAAAAGCCAAGGCGGCTCGTTAAAAATTCTCGTTTTTCATCGTTGACCCTGGATTATTCCTGACTAGACTTCGCGCAAACATGGGGCGGCGATATGAGTCTGCCATAATAGGTTCTTAGGGGGAGTTTATGTCTGCATCTGGTGTACAAGAACAATGGTCATCACGAATGGCTTTTATGTTTGCGGCGGTAGGGTCTGCGGTTGGCCTTGGTAATATCTGGCGTTTCCCGTATATGGCAGGCGAAAATGGAGGAGCGGCCTTCGTCCTCGTCTATATCGGATTTGTCGCTCTCATAGGCTTTCCGGTGTTGTTGGCCGAGCTAACTGTTGGTCGTCGCGGCGGCGGTAGCCCAATGGCATCTCTCATTAAGCTGGCCCGGGAATCGGGCAAGTCTGAAAAGTGGGCATGGCTGGGTCATTTGGGTGCTTTTGGTGGTGGACTTGGCCTTTTGAGCTTTTACAGTGTCATCGCCGGATGGGTGATGGCCTATATCGTAAAAGCAGCCACAGCCACTTTCGCCGGTGTGGATGCGGCCGGTGCTGCCGAAATGATGAATAGCTTTGAAGCCAGCCCGGGAGTCATGACCTTCTGGCATTTGGCTTTTATCGGCCTCACCGTTTATATCGTCGGTCGCGGCATTAAATCTGGTCTCGAAAAAGCAGTGATCTATCTCATGCCCATGCTTTTCCTGATCCTTCTGGTCCTGGTCGGATATGCTATGGTAGCCGGTGAATTTGCAAAAGCTGTAAGCTTTCTCTTCACTCCCGATTTTTCAAAAATCAACGGGAATGTGGCATTGGCTGCCATGGGACAGGCATTCTTTTCCCTGAGCGTGACCGTGGGTACCATGATTATTTACGGTGCCTATCTGCCCAAAAATATTAATTTGACCCAGTCTGCAGCTATGATAGTGGTCGCCGATACAGGTGTGGCCCTGATAGCCG
Organism: Pseudomonadota bacterium; assembly: GCA_022571175.1. GTDB lineage: Bacteria > Pseudomonadota > Alphaproteobacteria > Sphingomonadales > SMXR01 > JACZYI01. The sequence continues at coordinate 6,480 of JACZYI010000056.1, read as the reverse complement.
GTCTTGCCATCTTCCCGCTGGTTTTTGCCTATGGCCTGAGCCCGGATAGCGGCCCGACACTGATTTTTATCACGCTTCCCATAGCCTTTGGCCAGATGCCGGGAGGTGCGATTGTTGGCTCGCTGTTCTTCATACTGCTGACGATCGCAGCCATTACATCGTCAATCTCTCTGTTGGAACCAGCTGTTTCCTATTTTGTGGATAAGCTGAACATGAACCGTTGGCGGGCTGCAATTATGGGAGGAGGCATAGCTTTTACGGTTGGGCTGCTGACCGTATTTTCATCAAATGAGTGGAAGGATCTTTTACCGCTCAGTTTCCTCGGACTGGATACTATTGGTGGCGTTCCAGCCAATTTTGGCAAGATAATCGATTTTACCGTGAGTAATCTTATCATGCCTATTGGTGGGCTCTTGCTGGCTATCTTCGTTGGCTGGATTGTGTCCCGTGATAGTCTTAGAGATGAACTCGCATTGCCCGAAGGTGGTATATTTGAAATCTGGCATGTGCTGATTAAATTTCTGGTGCCGATCGCACTCGTCGTCGTGCTGGTCGCTGGCCTCAGTTAGAAGCTAAAAAAATAAGGGACTAAAAAAGGGGCCTTCGGGCCCCTTTTAATGTCGTGGGAAAACATCCCCCGTTCAGGCAGCAGCACTTTCGTTCCGGGCAAAATGGCCAATGCGTTTGACCATGGAAAAAAGTCCGTTGGTTCGTAGCGGTGACAAATGGTTGGCCAACCCAAGCTGATCGAGAATGGCGCGGGCATCTGTGGTCAGGATGTCCTCAGCCCGTCGTCCTGAAAAAATCAGAAACAGGATGGCAATCAACCCCTTCACAATATGAGCATCACTGTCTCCCTTAAAAGACAGGGCTGGAGGTATATTTTCGTCATATTCACAAATGAGCCAGACCTGTGAGACACAGCCCCGCACCTTGTTTTCCTCCCGGTAGGCATGCTCGGGAAGTTTTGGCAGCTTACGGCCAAGGTCAATAATGTATCGATATCGCTCTTCCCAATCATCCAGGAGCTCGAAAGTCTCGATAACATGTTCAATTGTCAGGTCTGAAAGTGTCATGCGGTTAGTTCAACCTCTCAATATATGAGGGTGTGACGGGTCTTACGGTACTTGTCAATGAAGAGAAAATCGGGAAGCCGCCCACAGGGGTTCAGGGTGAGGGAAGTGAAAGGAAAGGCTGCCTCCCGATTATAGTTGGAATTTAATCTTCTAAATCCCGCAATTCGCGATCGAGACGAAAACGCTTTGAGGTCATATAGGCCTCCATCCTGCGTGTTCTGCTCTCGATATCCCGGAACCGTTTTCTGAGATCAACCGCGGTATAGTCCGGCTGGGTTCTGACATCCTTCCAGAAACGGTCTTCTTCCGGATTTTCGTAAAGTTCGCGGGGTTTTGACTCGAGCACAAAACCCAGAACGAAATATGCGACAAGGATGATGCCGAAAAAGCCTGCGAACATGAGAAGGACGGTCAGAATGCGAATGGCCAATGGTTTGATATCAAAGTAGTCTGCAATGCCGGCGCAGACACCCATCACACGGCCTTCGCGTGGATTTTTATATAATTTGTTGGGCCTAAAGCGGGTCATTTTGTCTCTGCCTCCAATCAGGAATTTCTTCATCCAGAATTCTCTCAAGGCTGTTTAATCGATCTTCCAGCTTTTCCGCATTTCCCCTCAAGTCGCCGAAAGATGATTCATCTTCTGCGCTCAAAGCCTTATCTCTCTTCCACATAGTCACGTAGTGAAAGACAATCCATATGGGCATCACCACTACGATGATTAAAATGACGGGGACATAAATAAAGTCTGTCATGAACAACCTCCAGCTCCAGAACAGCGATTATTTTGACGCCTTTTTGGTCTTACCATTAGATTTGGGTTTTGCCATCTTCGCTTTCAAGGCATCAAGTTCATTTTGAATGGCTTCCTGGGTTTCCAGGTCGGTTATCTCATCGGCAAGTGTACGGCTCTTGCCAAGGTCATAGGCCTCGGCTTCGCCTTCTATGCGGTCCAGGCGGGCTTCAACCTTGTCAAAACGCTCAAAGGCATCTTCAATGCGTGTGTCATAGAGGTTGCGCTTCACACGCAGAGTATTGCTGACAGTTTTATGTCGGGCGGCAATGGTCGCTCTTTTGGCTCTTGCCTCCCGCAGTTTGCCATCCAGTTTGATAATATCGTCTTCGTGGCGGGACAGCGCCTCGGTGAGATTAACCAGATCATCGGCCAGATATTTTGCCATATCGGCTGCCTTGGCTTTTTCGACCAGCGCGGCTTTTGCCAGATCTTCCCGCGTTTTTGACAATGCCAATTCAGCCTTTTTCTGCCACCCCTGCTGGATCTCGGCCAGTTTTCTGAGTTTCCTTTCGGCATCTTTCTGGTCAGCGATAGAACGTGCTGCGGCTGAACGAACCTCTACCAGCGTCTCTTCCATTTCCTGAATGATGAGCCTGATGATTTTTTCGGGATCTTCGGCTCGATCCAGTATGGCGTTCAAATTGGAATTAACAATGTCTGTCAGGCGTGAAAAAATACCCATTTTGTTATCCTCTTCTTCTCATAATTTCTTGTCAGTTATTATTGCTGTCGTCACTCAGGCCGTGCTTTTGTCGGTTCGGTTCGTCCTGTGATATTTATTTTTATTACCGAATTTGACGATTCCGATGTCTCCGCCGAAGAAACGAGCCGTAATTGCGGTCGTTCCGACCCCCGGTTGAGGTAGGGTTTGATGAATAGAAGCCCAAAATGCCTTCGCTCTCACTTTCCAACTCTTTCACGCACTCCAAAGCAATTCCGATTCTGTGCAAAATATTCATTTTCCTGGTCCTGTTATCTCGTTTGCCTCGCACAAAATAACTGCAAACCTTATGCCAACTGATAAAAAGTCAATTAACCGGTTGAAATGAAATGATAAATAACATTATCCCTGACATTTTTTGATCATTGCAAAATATAATAAAATACGATATTCTAGCAAAAATAACTAAATATTAGGAATAAATACATGACTTCGACCGATCAGGCATTTGTTTTGGGGCAGTCGCGGGTTTTCCTGGATCTTATGGACAGAGTCTCGGAAATGGCGCCACTTGATCGACCGATATTGGTGGTTGGCGAACGAGGAACGGGCAAGGAATTAATCGCTTCCAGACTCCACTATCTTTCAAATCGTTGGGAAAAGCCTTTTATAACCGTCAATAGCGCTGCCCTGCCGGACTCGCTCCTGGAGAGTGAGCTTTTCGGGTATGAGCCCGGCGCTTTTACGGGCGCACAAAAACGGCGCCTGGGTCGATTTGAGCTGGCCGATGGTGGCACATTATTTCTTGATGAAATCGGCACCATGAGCATGGCAGCACAGGAAAAGCTTCTGCGCATTGTGGAATATGGCACATTTGAAAGACTGGGCGGGGTTGAAACCCTGACGACCAACGTCAGGGTCATCGGGGCGGCCAATGTGGATTTACCGTCATTTGCAAGGCAAGGCAGATTTCGCCTTGATTTACTGGACCGATTATCATTCGACGTTTTGACGATACCGCCGCTCCGGGCCCGCAAGAGTGATATTCTTGAGCTCGCCACTCATTTTGCCAACGGCATTGCCCTTGAGCTTGGATGGGAAAAGTATCCCGGGTTCAGTGAAAAGGCACAGGAGTTGCTGATAAGTTATCCCTGGCCAGGCAACGTACGCGAGCTCAAAAATACGGCTGAACGGGCAGTTTATCGCTGGCAGGATGAAAACGAGCCGATTGATCAAATCGTCTTTGACCCCTTCGAGAGTCCCTGGCGGCCTGTAAACCAAACCGAAGATGCGAGTGGTAAAGAAAAACCAGAACCATCCAGAATCACAACCCGCGCAAGTTCGGATACCTATTTCCTGCTGGATGCAAAACAACCCATTGATCTCAACAGTGCCCTGCTCGCACTTGAACGCAAGCTGCTCGAAAATGCGCTGAGAACAAATCGCTATCATCAAAAACAAACGGCCGAACATCTGTCCCTGTCGTATGACCAGTTTCGACATAAATTAAAAAAACATGGGTTGTTGCACCAACAGGATTGATTTTATTATTCCGTTGGCGAAATGACTTGGTTGTGCCAAATTTCCGTAAAATTAAAAAATGGCCTGGAGAAAATTATGCGCTGGTTATTGATTGCTTTGACATCCTTGATTTTGGCCGCCTGTGGGCAAGCAGAAGACAGGGGCCAGGTGACCGCTGATCTGGTTTTTGTTGGCGGGTATATCTACACGGCGGATGAGGGCAATTCGCGTGTGGATGCGGTGGCAGTATACGGGGACAGGATAATCTATGCGGGCATCCGGTCCGGGGTCGAAGGTTTCATTGATGAAGCAACCCAGATCATCAATCTGAATGGTGCTGCCATGTATCCGGGTTTCACCGATGGTCACGGCCATCTTTTGGGCATTGGTCAAAGAGAGCTCACTCTCAATCTGGAAGACATAGCCTCGATTGTCGATCTGGTGGAGCGAGTATCGGAACGGGCTGCTGAAGCAAAACCGGGTGAGTTGATTTTCGGGCGCGGATGGATTGAGACCCATTGGCCCGAAGGCCGTTTTCCCACCCGCCAGGATCTGGACCCTATAGCGCCCGATAATCCAATAATCCTCAGGCGCGCAGATGGTCATGCCCTTGTTGCCAATTCTCGTGCCCTTTCGGATTCAGGCGTTGATCGTGATACTCCAATCCCATTTGGCGGGGATATTCTGAAAGATGAAAATGGCGAACCCACAGGAATACTCATCGACAGGGCGATGGCGCTCGTGGGTGGGCATTTTGATGCTCCCACCATTGCATACAAGACCCAGGCGTATGAGATAGCTGGGCAGGTCTATGCAGCCTATGGCTGGACCGGTATTCATAATATGGGGATCGCCCCTGCTGATGTTGAGCTAGTGGAAAATCTTTCAGACAATGGAACTCTGGGGCTCAGGGTTTATAATTCCCTTGACGGTAATAATCCCGCAGTTGCCAGTTTTTTTGCCGGGGGCATTCATTCATCCGCTAACGGGTTGATCCAGACCCGATCCATAAAGCTCTATATGGATGGTGCACTCGGCTCGCGCGGTGCGGCACTTTTAGAACCCTATAGCGATGCGGACAGCTCCGGTCTCCTGGTAATGGAAAAAGATCAGGTGATGAAAATTTTGCTCCTGTCTCTTCGACTAGGCATTCAGGTCAACACCCATGCCATTGGCGACCGGGGCAATCGGCTGTTGCTTGACTGGTACGAGGAAGCTTTTGATGCAGTTTCCGTTGGTGAGAGAGCCGTTGGCGAGCCCCGTTGGCGTGACGAGCACACCCAAATAGTGCACCCGGATGATCTGAAGCGATTTGTATCCTTGGGCATTATTCCTTCCATGCAGCCGAGTCATGCCATAGGTGATTTGCATTTTGCACCTTCAAGACTGGGCCAGGAAAGGCTTTATGGTGCCTATGCCTGGCAATCGCTGATTGATTCAGGGGCAATAATTGTTGGTGGCACTGATGCGCCGGTGGAACGCGGTGATCCGCGCATTGAATTTTATGCGGCCGTTACGAGGCAGGATCTGACGGGTTTTTCAGGAGAAGGCTGGCATCCGGAAGAAGCGGTCTCTCGTGCTGATGCCTTGAAAATGTTCACTGCCTGGCCCGCCTATGCCAGTTTTATGGAAGATGACCTGGGCACAATCGAGCTTGGCAAGCTGGCTGATTTTTCCATATTCTCAGGCGATTTCATGACCATACCGGTGATGGAAATCCTCAAGGCTGACACTCTAATGACGGTGGTCTCGGGCCGCATCATTTATCGGGCAGAGGGGTTCTAATTTAATCTCCAGAGCTTTAGCTGTTCCTGGAATGGTGGGCGCGGCTGGGATTGAACCAGCGACCCCTGCGATGTGAACACAGTGCTCTCCCACTGAGCTACGCGCCCCCTGCCCTGACAGAATTAATCCGGCAAGCGCCATACAGACGAGAGGCTTTTGAGCCGCCCAATCTGTTTTTGGCGTTCCTCTTCAAGTTCCGTCGGGAAATGACTATCAGCAAATCTGTCGAAAAGTTCTTTTTGGTCTTCAACCTCGGCGCTGGCGGCGTCGCCATCGATTTCCATCAATGTGTTATAAGTGGCTTTGTCAAAACTGAGGCCTTGCCAGTTTATGTCCTGATAGCGCGGCATGCGGCCAAAGGGGCTTGTCACCCCCTCCCCTTGTCCTCGAACCCGGTCCACAATCCATTTTAGAACGCGCATATTTTCACTAAATCCCGGCCAGATAAATTTGCCGTCGCTATCTTTCCTGAACCAGTTGACCCTAAAAATTTTTGGCAATTGAGCGACGCGATCCTCGAATCCCAGCCAATGTTTCCAATAATCACCCATGTTATAACCGCAAAAAGGCAGCATCGCCATCGGGTCCCGGCGAATGGCAGCTTGTTTTTCCGCTGCTGCGGTTGCCTCTGAACCCATTGT
>JACZYI010000249.1 GCA_022571175.1 Pseudomonadota bacterium | reverse complement strand
ATCGAGATAGCCGTGGGTACTATTGCCGGTGCCAGCAACCTGGACCGCAAGCGGCAGAGATCGGGAGGCGCCCCCGGTCATGATGGCACCGAATTCCGTCATGGTGATCTCCGAGCCCGCCAGCAGCTTTTCGCTAGCCGAAGCACTGAGGATTGCAGAAAACAGAATTTCCTCATTACCATTGTAGGTGACGCCATCGGCGTCCATCCATTTAAGCGACGGGGAGCTGATGTACCCCATAATCCTGCGGAAGGGAAAGGCTTGTTCCATGGCCGGTGTCATCATGAAAAGAATGCCGATGGCGCCATGTCGGGCGGCATTGGCAATCTTGTCATTACTGTAATAAGCCCCGGCATCGGTAGGCAAGCTGGCGGGTGGACCAAAAGGCGGTAGCATGGCAACGATTTTGCCCTCGACATTGATGCCAGCATAATCGTCATGGTCAAATTCGGGCGCAGTGATGCCATAGCCTACAAAAACCACCTCGCCGGATACGCTGGCGCTTTCAAGGCCAAAATGACCCGGAACACCAAACTCCTCGCCATAGATCAGATTATCCTCGCCGTCCGCTGACATGATGGTCAGGCTATTGCCGTCCGGGTTGGGGGTCGCTGATTTGAAAGGCACATTCTGATAATACGTGCCATTGTCGCCAGCCGGTGCCAGCCCCATCAGCTTGAACTGGGCTTCCACATAACGCGCGGCAATTTCATGACCGCGAGAGCCCGTATCCCGGCCCTCCAGTAAATCGTCGGCCAGAAATTCAATATGGGCCAGCACCTTCTCGCCACTAATCTCGGGCAGGGCGGCCTCATCAGCGCCCTGACCACAGGCGGTCAGAGTCAGCGAGATGGCAATAATGGTCGGGAATCGGAACTGCATGGGAGTCCTCCAGAATATGTGGTCAGAACATGTGGATCGATGGTTTATCTTGATTTGGCCGGACACTAGCACAAGAGCAGGTCAAATAAAGACCGGAATCCCGAATTCGCGGATTTTTGCTCCTTAGTCAGAGCGGTATTTAATTCTTGAATAAACGGGTGGCTGGACTATCGCGCCTTTCCAGTTCTTCCATCACAATCCCGGCCAATGCGCGCGAGAAATCCTTGGCCGATTGTGGAGATAAATGCGACCATTCGGGTGTCACCATGCCTTCAGATAATTCAGGATAATCCTGGAAATGAATGGTGAGAGCATCGAACCGCTCGACCATGGGCTGCCAGATGCGCTCGCGCCTGTTTTTAGCAATCTCCTGCTCCATATATCCGCCGCCAAAGGGTGGGTAGACAAACACCACATCCGCGCCTTTGGTATGAAGCTTGGCAATCTGCTCGATGGTAAAGGAGATTGCACCTTCAATGACTTCGTCCGGCACGGTTGGCATGGAAAATCCTTCCTGCCAAAATTCGAGAACCTGCTCGCGGAAAAAACCGCCATCCTCCACCGGTTTCCACATGGTGAGCTGACGGTCGGGCCCCTGGTTACCCAGCCGCATTTCCCGATTTACGCGCCGGTCAACACCGTCACGATCCCAGAATTCCACATAAAAATCAATCTGGTAGAAGAGCGCGTTAAAGCTGTCCAGAAAAGCGAAAACATCCGAGAGCTGATTATGAATCTTCTGACCCAGCCAATGGGATGGACTTTCTTCCCGGTAGCGATCGAGCCGCTCGCCCCGATAGCCCGGGCTCGGGTCCAGATAAAGACCCGAGGATACGCCGACGATAATCAGCCCGGTGAAATCAGGGTCGTCAGCCAAATCCGCCAAAAACCGTCTGGGGCTGGTCCCTTCATTGGCGAGCTGTATGGGACGGACGCCGGTTACCTCCTCCCACACATCCAGATTGGTATCAAAGAGCATACGCGAGGAACCGAGAATGGCGATGGCATCGGCTCCCTCCCGGTCGAGCTTGCGCCGTTCCACAGCCCAAAGCCCTGTGCCTTCATAGCTGCCGCGTATGAGGCCATAATCGAGCGCCCGCCATTCCCACCAGGACATGGCCGCGATGGTCACAACCAGACAGATAAGCAATGCCTGTCCCCAGGGCTGGTCGGGGATGGGCCGGGTTTCGGCTCGGTTGTATTTATCAGAACTGGAAATAGATGAAGGCACTGCCAACCCCTTGTGTAATGATAATCAAGAATAGCATAACACCCCAGGCCACGCCCACAAACCAGGCGGGCAGGCGCTCAATGGTGGCTTCGAGCGTGGTATTGCGCATCTTCCAGTGCGCCGTCACCAGCAAGACAATCACCACCATCACCTCAACCATCCTGAGACTGGTGAGTACGGAGGTTGGCTCTGCACCTGAAAAACCGAACATGGATTTTATCATGCGCCAGGCAGCGGAAAATTCCTGCGCCCGGAAAAAGACCCAGGTGATGTTGACCAGGAAATAGGTGAGGAGCGCCATCAAAAAGCGGAACCAGGTTTTTCGGACCACAGCGGCATTTCCGAAATGCTCTCCGAGCCATCGTTCCGCGGCCAGGAAAAGTCCGTGCAGACCGCCC
>JACZYI010000248.1 GCA_022571175.1 Pseudomonadota bacterium | reverse complement strand
TGCTGATCGTCAAATGGCGGTTGCCCTTCTGGTCACCGGGGGTGCATCATTTATTCTTGGTTTCTATTATCGCAAACGTGCCGACCGTATTGCCCTTGCGCGCGAGGGCACGGAGCATGAATATGGAGCCTGGAAAAGAGCCCTCCACAATACCTTTGGAAACTGGGAAGCACGCCCGGCCTTTTTCTTCATCCCCATGCATTTCTGGGGCTTCATTGGATTGGGCGGTGGGCTTTTCATGTATTTCGGGGCCTAACTGCTCCGGCTCTCGATCACCACTTCCGAATTGAGCGTCCTGTGCACGGGGCATTTCTCGGCGATCTTAATAATTTTTTGTCGGGTCTCCTCGTCCATTTCGCCGATCACTTCAATCTCGGCTTCGATATGATCGATGTAGCCCTCATTGTTTTCGCATGCCTCGCAATCATCGGCATGAATTTTTTTGTGCCGGAGTGTGACCCGGGCCTGATCCATGGCAAAGCCTTTCCTCTCCGCATACATTCTCATGGTCATAGTTTTGCAGGCCCCGAGTGATGCCAGCAGCAAATCATAGGGCGTGGGGCCGGTGTCATTACCACCATAATCCAGAGGCTCATCAGCAAGGAAAGCATGACGCCCGCCGATGGAAACCTGATTGGCGAACTTGCCCTGCCCGGTCTCTGCCACCATCACTGTGCCAGGCTCAGCAACCGGGCCCGAAACCGTCACGCCCGCATCCGCGCCGGAGTCCACATAACGCGCTGCCCAGGCAGCAATAACCTCAGCCACGTAGGCGGCATCCTCCTTGCGGCTTAGCATGTGGTCGGCCATGTCCAGTGAGACAAAGCTCTTGGGGTGTTTGGCCGCCTGAAAAATATTTGCGGCATTATCGATGCTGACAACGTCGTCTATGGGTGAATGGAAAATCAGCAGCGCTTTCCGCATGCCCGCTATATCCTGTTCAAGTTTCTGGCTTTCGATATCTTCCAGGAACTGTTTCTTGATCCGGAATGGTCTGCCCACAAGAAACACCTCGGCTTCACCTTTTTCTTCTATCTCCGACCGGGCATCTTCAAAATGATGGGCCACATGTGCCGGGTCTGCGGGCGCACCAATGGTACAAACCGCCACAGCTTCCGGTACACGCGCTGCTATAGCCAGCACCGCAGAACCGCCCAGCGAATGGCCGATCAAAATTTTCGGGGCCTCATAATTCTCGCGCAGATAATCTGCTGCCGCCACCAGATCATCCCCGTTGGAAGTAAAATTTGTATTGGCAAAGTCGCCCTCGCTGGCGCCTAGACCGGTGAAATCAAAGCGCAAAACCGCGATGCCTTTTGTTGTCAGCCCCTTGGCCACGCGCGAAGCAGCAAAGACATCCTTGGTGCAGGAGAAACAATGCGCCCATAGCGCAAAAGCCTCGGGCTTACCATCGGGCAAATCAAGCCTGCCCGCCAGTTCATGCCCGTCGGCACTGGCAAAAAAGATCTTCTCGCTTCTCGAAGCCATATGTTCCTCCCGGATTTTGGGGGCTCAGGAAAGCGCACAGATTATCATAAGGCAATGCAACCGGCAACGAGACGCCAGATTCAGGGAAATTTCCTAGCCTGGTTTGCGCTGTGGCCCGGTAAGATGGTCGCTCTTGACCCAGAGACGCGCGCCTTCAGGCCCGGCTTTAGCCTGAAGCGGTATTCCCGGAGGAAGCCGGAGCCAGGAATTTATGCCGAAAATCTCACCTGACTCTTCAAATTCACCCTCCAGCACCAAAATCTCCAATCCCTGGTGACTGGCGAGCGTCACATCCGAACAGGAAGCCCAGATTTCGATCCGCACATCTTCCCGTGTGTCATGATGAAGGGGAATAATTGAAACCCCCGGTCGCTCGCCCGAAGGCACTGGCTCAGCATTCTCAGTATCGATGGTGACCGCGGTCCGGTCCGCGAGATCATATTGCCAGAGCTTCACCAGAATAACACAGCCCTGTTCCGAACGCGGTGTATGCGAAGATTCGGGCGGGTTGCGAACATAGGTTCCTTTGGGATAATCACCATGTTCGTCCTGAAAAACGACATCCAGCACTATAAACTCTTCGCCGCCCGTATGCACATGCGCGGGGAACGAGCTGCCCACGGCATAACGCACAATGGTCGTGGCGCGGGCCACTTCATCACCGATGCGGTCGAGCATCTTTCGTTCCACATCAGGAATGGGAGATGGTACCCACGAAATATCATTCGCATGCACCACGGCACGCTTGGTGAAATCAGCGTTTAACTCCAATGGGGTCGGCATGTGGCTCTCCAAAACAATGGGTTTCAATCAGATTATATGTAGAGGGCACTCAGGCCCTTTCAAGTCTGAAGGTGATTTCTGCCTACTTCGCCAACTGGTCCAGCTTTTTTGAAAGCTCTATAATCCGCAATTCCACCCGCAGGATTTCACGCACGATGGAATTTTTGGTCATCTCCATCCAGCCCATGATCTTCATCACAGACACCGCCACCATGGCGAGCATGATAACCATGCCATAGAGGG
>JACZYI010000247.1 GCA_022571175.1 Pseudomonadota bacterium | reverse complement strand
CGAGCGTAACTCCGATGCCGCAATCGCCGCCGTTCTGGACAAGGCCCTGAAGCTTGAGGGCCTCTATCGCCACGCCTCGACCCATGCCGCCGGAGTAGTCATTGCCGACCGCCCGTTGGTTCAACTGCTGCCGCTCTACCGTGATCCGCGCTCTGACATGCCGGTCACCCAGTTCAGCATGAAATGGGCAGAAAAGGCCGGTCTGGTGAAATTTGACTTTCTGGGGCTGAAGACGCTTACGGTTCTGGCCCGAGCGCTTGCCATGCTGCGCGAGCGCAATATCGAAGTGGACCTCGATCATCTCCCCCTCGATGACGGACCCACCTATGAATTGTTGGCGAGGGCGGATACCGCGGGCGTGTTCCAACTGGAAAGTGCCGGTATGCGCGCCGCGCTGAAGAATTTGAATACCGACAAGTTTGAAGATGTGATCGCCATCGTCGCCCTCTATCGGCCCGGCCCGATGCAGAATATTTCGTCCTACATAGCCCGTAAACATGGCAAGGAAGAAATTGACTATCTGCATGAATGGCTAAAACCGGTTTTGGAAGAGACTTACGGTGTTATCATTTATCAAGAGCAAGTGATGCAAATTGCCCAGATACTGGCCGGTTATTCACTTGGAGAAGCAGACATTCTGCGCCGCGCCATGGGCAAGAAAAACCAGAAGGAAATGGACGACCAGCAGGCGCGCTTTGTGCAGGGCGCTCATGCCAAGGGGGTGGATGAAGCGAAAGCCAGATTTATTTTTGAGCTGGTGGCAAAATTCGCCGGCTATGGATTTAACAAAAGCCATGCAGCCGCCTATGGCTGGATTGCCTATCAGACCGCTTATCTGAAAGCCCATTACCCGGCCGAATTTATGGCCGCTACCATGACGCTTGATAAACACAGCACCGACAAGCTGGCTTGGTTCAAGGCTGAACTCAAGCATACAGGCCTGATTTTGCTACCACCTGATATCAATCTCTCGAGTGTGGATTTTACCGTGGAAAAGGTTTCAGAAGCGGTTGAAGGTGACCCCCGGGCTGGTCTCGGTATTCGTTATGCCCTCTCGGCGGTCAAAAATGTGGGTGAGAAGGCCATGGCGGCTATCGTTGTCGAGCGCGAAGAAAATGGCACCTTCAAGGATATATTTGATTTTGCGGAACGGATGGATGCGCGCCAGGTCAATAAACGACAGTTCGAATATCTTATCGGTGCTGGTGCATTTGATGGTCTTAATCCCAACCGGGCTGAGTTGATGGCCGGGGCTGAAATGCTGGTTCGCCACGCTCACCGGGCAGCCGAGGCAAGAACCTCTCAACAGGAATCGCTCTTTGGGGAGGGTGTGGAAGCGATTGAACGTCCCATGCTGCCCGAAGTGGCTGCCTGGAATATGGCGGAAACCGTCCATCAGGAGAGAAATGCCATTGGATTTTATCTGACCGCCCATCCGCTGGAGCTGTTTGAAGAAATTCTCGCGACAAAGAAGGTAATCACCTTTGAAGAAGCGCAATCAGATGACAAATATCTCAATCGGGAGATAAACCTGGCAGGCGCCATAGAAACTTTTCGTATCCGGCGTTCGGCCAAATCGGGCAAACATTACGCCTATATGGGTTTGTCGGACCTGGGCGGCAGTTACGAAGTTCTGGTTTTCAATGATCTGCTGGACGCCGCTACCGAGGCGGTGGAGGCGGATAGCCCGGTACTGATGACGGTGACCATGGACAAGCGCGATCAGGATGATTTTCCAAGGCCGATTATGCGCTCCCTTCGCTCGCTCGAAAAAGTGGTTGGCCGGGCCGCCCCGAACGTTCAGATATATCTGAGGGACGCCGGAGTGGCCGAGCCCCTGGCGCAGCTCCTGAGTGATCACAAGGGTGGACGGGCAATAGTTAGGCTCTCACTCATCACCGGTGACAAGCCCAATGAAGTGACCATTGAACTGGCCGATAAACACAAAATAACACCGCTTTTGTTAAATGCCATCAAGGCCACGCCCGGGGTGGTGGATGTGCGCGAGCTATGAGGAAGATTGGGCTCGAATTATGAGGATTCACGGGTGAGTGTGGTCGCGGTCAAATCAGCCGCTATTTTATTGCTTCGGGAGCGCGATCATGGCTTCGAAGTTCTGACCATGACCCGCCCGAAAGATGCGCGTTTTGCCCCTGGTGCTACCGTGTTTCCCGGCGGCAAGGTGGATGATGAAGATCGCCTGAAAGCCAGAGAAGCCTCCTGTGATGCAGGGGATGGCGATGAGCTTGCCTCAAGATTTGCCGCCCTGCGCGAGCTTCGGGAAGAAACCGGAATGCACCTCTCGGGCAGTGACGCCCCGGGAAAGCTGGTGAAAATCGGTCACTGGATTACGCCCCTGGCCATGCCCATTCGCTTTGATACCTTTTTTTATCTGGCTCGGGCCCCAGAGGGCCAAGAACCCAATGACAAGAGCGCCGAGGCCGAGAGTGTGGACTGGCTGACGCCAGGGGCCGCCCTCGCTGAAGACGCGATCCATAGCCTGATGCTGCCAACCC
>JACZYI010000055.1 GCA_022571175.1 Pseudomonadota bacterium | reverse complement strand
AAACGGCCATCCCTATACATCCTTAGGAGGGCTGATGGCGGAAAAAGGCCTGCTGATGAGGGAAGACATATCACTACAATCCATCCGCAGATGGCTACAGGACAATCCGTCCGAGGGGCGAATGTTGATGCAAGAGAACGAGTCTTTCACCTTTTTTCGCCTTTTGGAAGGAGAGGGCCCCATCGGGTCCGGCGGCTTCGTTTTGACGGCAGAGCGTTCACTCGCAGTTGACCGGAGGTTTATTCCCTTGGGTGCGCCGGTCTGGATTTCTGGAACGCAACCCGACGAAAAAAACCCGTCTGGCGAACCGGTCGCACTCCACCGGCTTTTGGTAGCGCAAGATACTGGTGGTGCCATATCCGGACCCCTGCGCGGCGATGTTTTCTGGGGATTTGGTGAACGGGCCGAGATTCTCGCTGGTCATATGGCCCATGGTGCAACATTCTATATTTTGCTGCCAAAGGCTGTAGCCATAAGACTTGAGGAAAACGCCGATGAAGCGATGGCAAAATAAAGAAAGGTCTGAGCTTTCGGACCAAAAACTTTGGGAAGCCGTCAAAAAAACAGCAACGCCCCTTAAGAGAGAAAGAAACGCTGAAATATTGACTCCTGCAAGGGTCCAAAGGGAAGCATCGAAATCGACGAAAGTACCCTCCGTGCCACGGACAAAACCTACATCAAAAATTGAGCCCGCTGACAAATTGCCTCAGGACCTTACCAGGCGTGAGCGCTGGAGCCTACAGCAAGGGAGGTCAAAACTGGATAGAACGCTTGATTTACACGGAATGACTCAAGAACAAGCCTATAATTTTTTGGCCCGCGCTCTGGAGGAGGCAATAAAGGCAAATTGCCGCAGGATTCTTGTGATAACAGGAAAAGGCAGTCGCCCGGGCGCGGGAACATCAGGTCCCGGCAAAATAGGCGTTTTGCGAGCACAGGTGCCCCTTTGGCTCAGGGATGGCCCGCTCTCGCACTATGTGTCCAAAACAGCTTCAGCGGGAACTATCCATGGCGGCGAGGGTGCGCTGTATGTCTTTTTGAGGCGCCGCAAGCGGTTGGACAAATGACACCCTTTGGACAAAAACTAAGGAAAATGCGCAAAACACGCAGCATATCGCAAAAACAGATGGCGAACGCTATCGGGGTGGCAGCGTCTTATTTGTCGCAACTGGAGCGGGGACATAAAGGCAGTCCCTCCTGGGCACTTGTTCAGGATATTATTTCCTATTTGAATATCATCTGGGACGAAGCGGAAGACTTACAGAAACTGGCCCGCCTTTCGCACCCTCGGGTGGCTGTGGACACCAGCGGCCTCAGCACCAAAGCCACAGAGGCGGCCAATCTATTGGCTCAAAATTAGGAAGCTGGACCAAGAAAAACTGGAAGCCGTTCACTCTGTATTGGATGATCCTAAAGAATAAACCGGGAAAGGTCGGCGTCTTTGGTCAGATCACCGATACGGTCTTCAACATATTTCTCATCCACCACAATCGTTTCACCTGGCCGGTCTGAGGCGCTGAAGCTGATCTCATCAAGGATACGCTCCAAAACCGTAAGAAGGCGTCGGGCACCAATATTTTCTATATTGGCATTAACTTCTGCCGAGATTCTGGCGATGGCATAAATGCCGTCCGTAGTGAACTCAAGAGTGACATCCTCGGTTTTCATCAGTTCCGTATATTGCCGAATGAGGCTGTATTCGGGCTCCGTCAGGATGCGCCGGAAGTCTTCTTCGGTGAGGGCCCGCAATTCGACGCGTATGGGCAGGCGTCCCTGCAATTCGGGCAACAGATCGCTTGGCTTTGATACCGAAAAGGCGCCCGAGGAAATAAACAACACATGGTCCGTTTTTACCGGTCCATATTTTGTCGAAACGATCGTGCCTTCAATCAAGGGCAATAAATCCCTTTGCACGCCTTCCCGCGAGACGTCCGCACCACGATGATCACTTCGCGCGCAGATTTTGTCAATTTCATCCAGAAAGACGATACCGTTTTGTTCTGCCAGATCAATGGAATCACGAATGAGCGTTTCTTCATCGACAAGTTTGTCACTTTCTTCGGCGATAAGGACATTGTAGGCGCGTGAGACCTTCATTTTTTTACGCTCGGTCCGCTGACCAAGGGCTTTGCCCAGCATATCGCTCAGGTTCAACATGCCAACACTACCTCCGGGCATGCCAGGAACATCGAAAGTTGGCATACTTCCCGTCGATTGCAGGATATCAAGCTCAATTTCCTTTTCGGCCAAGACGCCCTCCCGAAGTTTTTTGCGAAACTTCTGGCGCGTTTCTTCCGTTGAGGTTTTCCCCACCAGGGCATCCAGCACCCGATCCTCAGCGGCCAGCTCGGCCTTGGCCGTCACTTCTTTGCGACGCTTTTCGCGCAGCATCCCGATCGACACTTCAATCAAATCACGAATAATCTGCTCCACGTCGCGGCCCACATATCCAACCTCGGTAAATTTGGTGGCTTCAATCTTGATAAAAGGGGCCTCCGCCAGCCGTGCCAGACGGCGGGAAATTTCGGTCTTGCCAACACCGGTTGGGCCAATCATCAGGATGTTTTTTGGCAAAACTTCTTCGCGCAGAGCCTCGTCCAATTGCTGGCGACGCCATCTGTTCCTGAGGGCAATAGCCACCGCCCTTTTTGCATCTTTCTGGCCTATGATAAATCTGTCTAGTTCAGAAACGATTTCCCGGGGTGAAAAGGAGGTCATTTTATTGGGAGCTCCTCAATGGTGACGCATCTGTTGGTGTAGACGCAAATGTCTGCGGCCACGGCCATGGCGCGCTCGGCCACTTCTCTTGCGGTTAAGTCCTGGTCCATGAGCGCACGGGCAGCCGCAAGGGCAAAGTTACCACCGGACCCAATTCCGATAATACCGTCGTCTGGTTCCAGAACATCTCCTGTGCCGGTCAGGACCAAGCTTGCCGTCTTATCAGCCACAGCCATCATGGCCTCAAGGCGCCTTAGATAGCGATCAGTTCGCCAATCCTTTGCCAGTTCGACCGCTGCGCGCATCAATTGGCCCGGGTGACGTTCGAGCTTTTCTTCCAAACGTTCAAACAAAGTGAAGGCATCTGCGGTGGCCCCGGCAAATCCAGCTATAACATCGCCCTTACCAAGGGGGCGTACCTTTATGGCCTGCGATTTTATAATCGTTTGGCCGAGCGTGACCTGGCCGTCTCCAGCAATGACCACGTGCCCACCTTTCCGGATCGACAAAATGGTGGTCCCGTGCCACAAGGCCTGTGATTTTTGATCGCTCATCATGTGATCTCCAGAGCTGAAGGGGTTGACCGACACCATATAGAGTGCGCAACCCGCGAATACAAGCCACCAGAGCGCGCAAGACTTGAGTCGAGCCTCTGGAATCCCTATCCTGACCTGGGTTTAACCAAAACCGGGAGACAACCATGGACTATAATCCGGATAATATTTTTGCAAAAATTTTGCGCAAAGAAATTCCATGTGACCAGGTGTTTGAAAATGATTTTGCCCTGGCCTTCAAGGACATAAATCCGCAAGCCCCGATCCATGTTCTGGTAATCCCGAAAGGAGATTATGTCTCAATGGCGGATTTTACTGCAGCGGCACCAGATGAACTGATCGCAGGTTTTTTTGCGGCAGTAGGGAAAGTGGCAAAATTATTAGACCTGGAAAAAAACGGATATCGCATTTTGGCCAACTCGGGAGACGATGCGCACCAGGAAGTGCCACATTTGCACATCCATATTTTTGGCGGCAGACCCCTTGGTCCCATGTTAACCCGATTGTGATTGTGCCGGGCTACAAATCCCGGGCCACAAAGGCGCGTAAATCACTCTCCGGTCGGGCGCCAAGATGGGAAATTATTTCGGACGCGCAGATAGCACCAATTTTTCCACAATCATCCATGGAGCGACCCTGGGTTATACCGTACAGGAATCCGGCTGCAAACAGGTCGCCTGCACCGGTGGTGTCGACAACATTCGTTGGTCGGGGGGAAATCAGGTGTTGCGTGCCATCGTTCAGAATCAAAGCCCCCTTTTCACCGCGGGTGATGGCGATAATTTCGCAGGACCCGGTCGCCCGGTCAACCGCAGCTTCAAAACTGTCTGCCTCATATAGCGATATAATCTCAGCTTCATTGGCAAATAATATCTGCACATGATTTTCAACCAAATCCTGAAACTCGGCGCGATAGCGATCGACGCAAAATGAATCGGATAACGTTAATGCAACCCGGCGCCCTGCTGTATGAGCGAGAGCCATGGCCTTCTGGAAAGCTTTTTTGGCCTCAGCCGGATCCCAGAGATATCCTTCAAGATAGGTTATCTCTGATCGCTCAATAAGCTCAGCATCAACATGAACTTCACAAAGCGCCTGACTGGCACCCAGAAACGTGTTCATGGTTCGCTGGGCATCAGGGGTTACCAGAATATACGAACAGGCAGTGGGCAGGCGGCCAGAGACTGTAGCGGTGGTAAATTCGACGCCTTGTGATCGAATGTCATATGTAAAAACCTTGCCCAGATGATCGTCCGCCACAGTACCAATAAATGCTGCTTTCCCCCCTAGCGCTGCCAGTCCGGCAAGGGTGTTTGCAGCTGAGCCCCCTGAAATCTCAACTCCCGGCCCCATGCTCTCATAAAGAACAGTTGCTTCCTCTTCGGTCATGAGACGCATGGCTCCTTTTTCAAGGCCGTGTTTCTCGAGAAAAGCATCATCGGTCTTGGCGATCACATCAACGATGGCATTTCCGATTCCAACCACATTAAAGTCTGGTTTCACAAAGGATTCCTTTCGAATAAATTGGCCAATTAGACGGGCTGGTATAAGTCTAGTTGGTGTAGAGTTCGGGCATATGTGGAAATAATTAACAAGGGGGCTATTCAAAACCAAGCACTAACCCCATATTTTGTTGAATTCAGTCACTGAAAGAAGGAGAGTAAGTGATAGTTCGGGCATTTTTGACGTCGTTGGAGCAGATTTGGCACCCTTCTTTTCGCCGCGTATTTATCATGGGGGTGAGCATAACGCTTGTGGTGTTCGTGGTTTTATTTTGGGGCCTGCTTGAATTATGGCCAGAGGAAGTAACCATAACCGGATGGTGGATCATTGATGCGCCCCTGAACTGGCTTTTGGATTTTTCAGTTTTTCCAAGCGTATTTGCCTTTTTATTCCTGTCCTGGTTTCTTTTTCCAGCCGTGGCCACCTTGGTTTTAAGCTTTTTTCTGGACCAAGTTGTCACCGCTGTGGAAGAAGAGCATTACCCTGATGTCAGGGCATCAGGCCCCATCAGCTTGTCGCGCGGCACATATTTGGCGGCTCGCATGGGCCTGGTTGTCTTGCTGGTTAATTTTCTGGCATTACCGGCCTATCTTTTGTTGCTGTTCACAGCCGTTGGGCCCTTTATTTTATTTTTTCTGTTGAACAGCTTTCTGATGGGACGCGAATATTATGCTCTGGTCTCTGAAAGGCATTTGCAGCCGGATGACAGCAATCGTCCAGTCCGGGCAAAGCCGGACCAGATTTTTCTTGGCGGAGGGCTGGTGATGGCACTTTTTCTGATTCCGGTCCTAAATCTTGCGGCTCCGATCTTGGGTGCGGCTACCATGACACATATTTATCATACAGCTCGGGAGCAACAGACAGAATCACCCTAAGAGGGGCCGCAAGAATTATTGGATGGTTGCCTTGGCGTTATATCGGCAAAGGGATTCGATTACACATGCCATGCAGTCCGGCTTTCGCGCCTTGCAGACATAGCGACCGTGTAAGATAAGCCAATGATGGGCATTTTTAAGATAAGGCTCTGGAATAACCTTCATTAACTTTTTCTCTACATCAAGGGGCGTGTTGCCCGGGGCGAGGCCGGTGCGGTTGGACAACCGGAAGATATGGGTGTCCACGGCACAGGTTGGGTGACCGAAAGCGATATTCAAAACTACATTTGCCGTTTTTCTGCCAACGCCGGGGAGACTTTCGAGTGCTGATCGATCATCGGGCACCTCACCGCCAAATTTTTCTAGCAGTAAACGGCTGAGTGCCATAATATTTTTGGATTTGGTATTGAAAAGACCAATTGTGCGAACATGCTCTTTTAAAGAGTCGAGCCCAAGGGCAAGCATTTTTTCAGGTGAGTCGACGAGCTTGAACAGGGCCCTGGTTGCCTTGTTTACCCCCACATCCGTGGCCTGGGCCGAGAGCACCACGGCCACCAATAAAGTATACTGATTGGTATAATTTAACTCGCCACGAGGATTGGGGTTTTTTGTTCTCAGGCGGTGAAACAGGGATTCAACCTCGTCTTCGGTCATGGTCTGAATACATCTTTCATGCTGTAGAGGCCCGGCGGCTGATTTTTCAGCCAGCGGGCGGCTTGGAGAGCGCCGGTGGCGAATAATTTTCGGCTTTTTGCCCGATGGATCAGCCCGATCTCTTCATCTGCACTGGTAAAGAGAATCTGATGTTCGCCGATTACGCTGCCCTCTCTGCTGGAGCTAAAGACTGCCCGATCCCCGGCACCACCCATGGCCTCAGCCAGCATCAAGGCCGTGCCTGATGGAGCGTCCTTCTTACCTCTATGGTGGATGTCGTGTATTTTCACCTCAAAATCATCGCCCAGTCTTTCAGAAAGCTCTTCAATCGCAAGGGTCAGGAGAGCAATGCCCCTGCTGGTGTTTCGTGACCTGAGAATGGCAATATTTGCAGCATGTTTGACGATTTCACTTTCATTATTTTTCGAGAGACCCGTGGTTCCAATCAGCAGGGGTGTGTTGGTGGCCGCCGCAAGGCGCGCATGCCCAACAGCCGCGGATGCTTCGGTAAAGTCCAGGACAACTTCTGATCTCTCAAAGACAACTTCAGCATTTTTTGTGACCGCAACAGCTTGTATCTTGTGGTGGTGAGGCCTGATCTGCCCTTCGACTGACTCGTTATCCGGTCTTTCCCCTGCAGCAGTGAGGATGAGCCCTGACTGGGCAAGGATTTCATTCGCAAGTGCTCTGCCCATGCGGCCAGTGGCACCAAGAAGTCCGATTTTCAAATCCGGCATGCGAAAGGCTCCAACAAGTGACCTTGATTTCAATAAATCATAGTCCATTGCTGGTTTTCAGGGCAAGGATTCTGGTTAATTAGTCGGCTCATTCGACAGTTTCGCCCAACATTTTTCGTATTCTGGTCAAAAAGGTCGTGGTTTTGGGGTTGGATTTCTCGGAACTGGCTTGGTCAAACTTCTTCAGCAGATCTTTTTGAGCTCTTGTCAAGGCAACGGGTGTTTCGATTTCCACTTCCACCACCATATCGCCCACATGCGAGCTGTTCAGCCGAGGCATGCCCATTTTTCGCATCCGGAATTTCTGCCCGGTCTGTGTTCCCGCTGAAAGTTTCAATTTACTTCGTTTCCCCTCAATCGAAGGCACGTCAATTTCACCTCCGAGAGCCGCAGTTGCCACAGAAATGGGTGCCTTGCAGTAAATTGTGGGTCCTTCACGCTGAAAAAGAGGATGGGGCTTGATAGCGATGAAAATGTAGAGATCACCTGAGGGTCCGCCCTGATACCCGGCTTCGCCTTCCCCAGTCAGCCGTATGCGGGTCCCTTCCTCCACACCTTTGGGGATCTTCACAACCAACGATTTTTCCTGTTGAACCCGGCCCTGGCCGTTGCAGTTTTTGCAGGGGTCACCGATGGTTTGGCCCGCACCCCTACAGCTCGCGCAGGTGCGCTCCATCATGAAAAAGCCCTGCTGCAATCGAATTTTTCCACGTCCGCCGCAACTGGGACAAACCTCGGGCTTGGTCCCGAGCTCCGCGCCACTGCCGGAGCAGGCACCACAGGTGTCCGAGGTCGTAAGATTGATTGAAACCTCGGTCCCAGAAAAAGCCTCCTCGAGCGATATATCAAGTTGATATTTGAGATCATCGCCGCGCTGCGCCGAAGATCTTTGGCGACCTCCGCCCATCACCTCACCAAATAAATCCTCGAAAACGTCTGAAAAACTTGATGCAGAAAATCCAAACCCCCCTCTGCCCTGGCCGCCATGTTCGAAAGCCTCATGCCCGAAACGATCATATGTGGCACGTTTTTCCTGGTTTTTGAGCACGTCATAGGCTTCGGTGACGTCTTTAAAACGCTGTTCCGCCTCTTTGTCATTTGGGTTTCGATCAGGATGATATTCCATCGCCAGCCGGCGAAACGCGCGTTTTATTTCGCTTACATTCGCGTTACGCCCGATACCAAGAAGGGTATAATAATCTAGCTTAGCCATTTCTCATAGACCCCAGCAATCCGGACCCCAGCCCTCGATAGGGCGATGGATCAAAGAGAACGCCCCCGCAAGGCTTTTCTGCCGGGGCGATGAACGCGATCTTTTTAATTCCGAAGACCACTACTCTTCATCTTTTTTTTCGTCCTCCACCTCCTCAAAATCAGCGTCCACCACATCATCACCTTCTGAATCTGCGGCGGCTTTCTCTGATTCCTCCGCCCCTTCACCGTCGGGGACGTTTGCTTCAGACTGGGCCTTATAAATCTCTTCGCCGAGCTTTAGAGCAACCTGACTCAAGGCCTCTGTTTTGGCTTTGATGCCGTCTACGTCTTCGGAGTCCACCACTTCTTTCAATGCGCCGACAGCCTCCTCAATAGATTTACGCGTATCATCGTCAATTTTATCGCCATATTCTTTCAAATTATTTTCGGTGCTGTGGATGAGTGCTTCGGCCTGATTTTTGGTTTCGGCTGCCTGGCGCCGCACTTTATCCTCTGCGGCATGGGTTTCAGCATCCTTCACCATTTTTTCGATATCATCATCTGAAAGGCCACCCGAAGCCTGTATTCGGATTTGTTGTTCTTTGCCCGTGCCTTTGTCTTTTGCAGAAACACTGACGATACCATTTGCGTCAATGTCAAAGGCGACCTCAATTTGCGGAATCCCTCGTGGTGCGGGAGGAATTCCTACAAGATCGAACTGACCGAGAAGCTTGTTATCGGCAGCCATTTCCCGCTCTCCCTGAAACACCCGAATGGTAACAGCATTCTGATTGTCTTCGGCGGTGGAAAAGACCTGCCCTTTTTTAGTGGGGATAGTGGTGTTGCGGTCAATAAGGTGGGTAAAGACACCCCCCAGGGTTTCAATTCCAAGAGAAAGGGGCGTCACATCCAGCAGCAAGACATCTTTGACGTCCCCTTGCAGAACGCCTGCCTGAATTGCCGCGCCCATGGCAACAACCTCGTCAGGATTGACGCCCTTATGGGGATCTTTGCCAAAAAACTCTTTTACGATTTCTACAATCTTGGGCATGCGTGTCATGCCGCCCACCAACACAACATCCTTGATTTCCCCCGCAGTAAGTCCAGCATCCTTCAGCGCTTGTTTGCAGGGGGCCAATGTTCTTTTGATAAGGTCGGCTGCCAGCGATTCAAATTTCGCCCGTGACAATTTTAAAGTCAAATGTTTGGGTCCGGATTGATCGGCAGTAATGAAGGGCAGATTGATTTCGGTTTGCGTTGCTGAAGAAAGCTCAATTTTTGCTTTTTCAGCAGCCTCCCTCAGCCGCTGCAGGGCGAGCTTATCTTCACGAAGGTCTATTCCATTGTCTTTCTTGAATTCGTCGGCCAGATAGTTCACCAGCGTCAAATCGAAATCTTCACCGCCCAGGAAAGTATCGCCATTGGTGGATTTTACTTCAAAAACTCCATCGCCAATCTCAAGTATGGAGACATCAAATGTTCCGCCTCCCAGATCATAAACCGCGATGGTCTGACCCTCCTGCTTGTCAAGTCCGTATGACAGGGCCGCAGCCGTGGGTTCGTTGATAATTCTAAGAACATCCAGTCCGGCAATTTTACCCGCGTCTTTGGTCGCCTGCCGTTGTGCATCATTGAAATAGGCAGGCACTGTTATGACAGCCTCTGAGACGGGCTCGCCCAAATAGGCCTCAGCGGTTTCCTTCATTTTCTGGAGGATAAAGGCTGAGACCTGACTTGGACTGAACTTTTCGCCACGCGCTTCAACCCAGGCATCGCCGTTCTTTGCCT
>JACZYI010000054.1:4201-10036 GCA_022571175.1 Pseudomonadota bacterium | reverse complement strand
TTTGGGTGCCGGGCTTTTCATGAACGGTTCGGGCGGCAGTTTGCTGCTCACGGCTGAATTGAACGGCTATGAAGAAATAGATTATGTGGAAGGCGAACTGGTAATCGAGAATTTCCGCTTGGTAAAATCATCGGTCCTGGTGGCAGCGCTGGTGGTGCAGCAGGGCCGGGAAGTGGATGATATGCTGGATGATAATGGTCTGACCTTCCGGCGCTTCAATTTACCGTTCAGATTCGCGAACGGTATCGTCGATATTACAGAGGCCAGGGCCAACGGTCCTGCCATTGGATTTACGCTTGAAGGCGAGGCCGATTTTCACCTGAATGAACTGCAGTTAAACGGTGTCATTATTCCCGCCTATGCCCTGAATTCACTGCTCTCCAACATTCCGATTGTCGGGGGTCTGCTGACTGGCGGAAAAGGCGAAGGACTGATCGGGCTGACCTATCGCATTGAGGGGCCAAGCGACGACCCGGATGTGACCATCAATCCTGTTTCGGTGTTTGCTCCCGGTTTCCTGCGTAGAATATTTGCAGGCCCCAAAGGCTCAATAGAACTTGAGGGTCGGGAGGAACGCCTGGATGTGAGAGGGGGCAGGCAAAAAAAGGACGATGGTGAGGGAATCCCCCCACGGCTCAGCCAACCCCGCGAACGAAGATACGAAAATTCTCGCTGAATCAGTCGCTTCCGACCGGGCACAACAGTAAAAGACTGTGAAGCCGCTTCACTTCCCTTTTCCACGCCAATAGTGGTAATGTTCCCCGCGAAAAGGGGAGGAAGGTCGTTTTGTCCAGTTTTTTCAGCGAATTAAAACGGCGGAATGTGCTGCGGGTTGCCGCGGCATACGCGGTCGTGTCCTGGCTTTTGTTGCAGGTGGGAGACATTGCGGCGGATAACCTCAGCTTCCCCGACTGGTTCATGCCCATGCTGATGGTGGTGCTGGGCCTCGGTTTTCCGGTAGCACTTTTACTCTCATGGGCTTTTGAGCTGACACCTTCGGGCATGATGAAAACCGAGGACGTGGATGCCCACGCGAGCATCAGGCACAATACCGGTCAGAAATTGAATTATGTCATTATCGCTGCCCTTGTGCTGGCGCTTGGTTATTTTGTGTTTGAACGCCAGAGCATGCCGGGTGTGCCGTCCGAAGAGATCGCAAATTCGGATTCCACAGCAGACCAGGGGATAGAATCCCCGGGCCCAATTTCCATCGCCGTGCTGCCCTTCGTTGATTTATCTGCGGCCGGCGACCAGGAATATTTTGGCGATGGCATTGCCGAGGAAATCCTGAATGTGCTGGCCAAACTGGAAGGGCTGCAGGTGACCTCGCGCACCACTGCCTTTTCCCTCAAGGGTAAAAATTTCTCTATCCCCGAGATAGCAGCAAAGCTCAATGTCAGTTACATTCTGGAAGGATCCATCCGCAGCGCTAGAAATACTGTGCGGGTGACGGCCCAGTTGATCGACGTTGCCAGCGACAGTCATCTCTGGTCGGAAACCTTTGACCGCCAGCTCGACGATATTTTTGCCATCCAGGACGAAATCAGTGCTTCAATTGCCGAGGCGCTGAAGATCGAACTGGTGGGTGAGGCGGCGGTTGTTGGAGACCGCCCTACCAACAATCTGGATGCCTACCAGCTTTATTTGCAGGGGCATCATTTGATACGCCAGAGGGGTGCGGATAATCTGAACGTTGCCGCCGGATTGCTGGAAGCGGCGGTTGAGCTTGACCCGGATTTTGCCCTGGCCTGGGTGGAGCTGGGAATAATCTACACTCTTATTCCCTCTTACAGCGATAATCATCCCCAGGGGGAATTTTATCCCCGCGCCGAAGTGGCACTGGAAAGAGCGGAAGCGTTAAACCCTGATTTGGCACAAATCTGGGCCACAAGGGGATTGATGCGAGTTAATCAATATGAATTTGAGGAAAGCCTGACTTTTCTGGAGCGCGCTGTTATCCTTGACCCCAGAAACGAGAGCAGCTGGCTGTGGCTGGGCCTGAGCTTGGGGGTCGTTGGATATATAGACGAGAGCATTGAGGCTCTGAACCGGGCTTATGAAATAGCACCCACCACGGGCATTAATCCGGGCTGGCTAGCCATCTCACATCATGCCCGAGGGGACTATGAACTTGCGCGCCGCTATTCGGACGAGTCCATAGCATTGGGCTGGGTGTTCTCCCATTATGGGCGTGGCCTTCTTTTTCTGGAATCCGGTAACCCGGAACAGGCCAAGACAGAATTCCGGGCTTTCTCGCGGAATATGGATTATCCGGAAGACATTTTTAGCCCCTATGTGGATGGCTATTTCAACCCCGATCTGAGGCCCGGTTTATCATCCCGACTCTATGCCTTGGTGGGGGAGGGGTGGAACGTGGCTGCTTTTGTAGCAGGATTTATGATTCAGGATGTGCCCTTCCTGAAATATCATCTGGACTCGGATGCTTCAAATAAGGGTACACAGATGGCCAGGTTCTGGAACCCAATGTTTCGGTCACTCCTGAACACGCCTGAGCTAAAAGAATTCTTCCTGAGCACGGGCATGGTTGATCTCTGGCGCTCGCGCGGCTGGCCGGACTTCTGCCGAGCCGTTGGTGAGGATGATTTCATCTGCGAATAGCGTTCATCGCCTGACACGTGCTTCTCTAAATCATACCCCTTGACAAGGGAAGTATACATCCCTATATGACACCTTAAGGTATCAATAAGATACGGAAACGGGTCATATTTGGAGTGAACAGATGAGCCAGAAAAAAATCCAATCCCCGGCGGAAATCGCCGACAAGGCTATGCAATATATTGCGATCGGTGTTTTTCTGCTGGCTCTGGCACAAGCCTGTTCGGCCCTGATATTTTTTGTGGGCGAAGACATGGCAGTGCTTCTGGGTTATGCCAAAATTGGCTTTGGCATTTTAGCGGTGATTGTTGTCTTTCCCCAATTTCTGCGCCTGACCCGGCTTAAAATGAATATGCAATCCGGGTGCGCGGAACCTGAGGGATTTATCATTGATGTTTATAAACGCGCCGCCGAGCGGGCTTTTGCCTTTACCTTCGTCTTTCTGGTGTTCATGGATTACATGACCAGAAATAGCTGGTCTGACCTCCCCACAGAATTTGTGATTGATCTCATCCTCGCGGCCTCGCTGGCATTTTTCAGCCTGTCGTTTTTTGTCTTTAACCGGGCAGGGGACACTGATGAAGGTGAGGACGATTTTGATCAGGTGCAAGGTCAATGAGAGCTCAACTGGAAAACCGTATCCGGGTCTATCGGGCCGAGCATCGCCTGTCCCAGAGTGATCTGGCCGAGAAAATCGGTGTCACCCGCAAGACCATCAGCACGATTGAAGTGGGCCGTTATACACCCTCAACCATCATCGCGCTTAAAATCGCAGGTTGTTTCCAAGTCCCCGTAGAAAATATTTTCTGGCTCCAGGATCAAGATGGTCCCGGCCAATCCAATCCTAAACAATAGAACAGGAGACCCGTTATGACTGAAAAGAAAAATGGTACAGCGATTGTAATTAATGCTCTGGTCTGGGCGACGCTCATGCTGGCCACATCCTATTTGCTGAAAGACGCCATTACCGACCAGAAAAATATGCTCATGATGCTGCATATTGGTGGCTGGTTTATTACCAATGGCCTGCTCACAAATGGTGGGCGTTCGGCAAGGGAAGAGCTGGCCTGCATCCGCAAGAAATTCAGCAAAGGTAATTAGGCGGGCTCTTTCGGGCTCTCTCTCGAGCAGCGATTACCTTCTTGGAAAGTTTGAAGTTAGTCTCCGTAGTTGGCGTTCGGAGAAGGGCAGATGAATTTTAAAATAACGTCAATGATGGTGCCACTTGTGTCTGGTCTGCTGGGCGCTGGAACCATACGGGCAGACCCCGTTGGTCATAATCCCGGTGACGTGTTTCGAGACTGCGGGGAATGCCCCTAAGATGGTGATTGTGTCCGCGGGCAAAGGTCGCTGCGGGAGATATCCCGGTCTATTTTTTTGTGGGCGAAAGTTTTTCTGCAATGAAATCAAGAAATACCCTGACCTTCAAGGGCAGGTAATCCCGGGAGGGGTAAAGGGCGCTAATCGGGATAACGAACGTCGGGCCTTCGCCGCTGATCTTGACCAGGTTCCCGGTTTCCAGGTCCTCCTGGATGAAAAAATCGGGAAGAAAGGCAAGCCCCTTTCCCGCCAGCACCAAATCCCGCAACACATCGCCGTTGTTGCTTTTGAATATCCATGGAGGGAAAAAGTTTTTACCTGAAAATCGCCACGGGCGAACTTCACCCCCCTGGCTGTAAACCAGGCATTGATGATCATGAAAATCCTGTACGCTTGTTGGTGCCGACCTTTCCTCCAGGTACGCTGGCGAGGCGTAAATGTCGACGGGGGTTTCGGACAGCTTTTTTGCAATGACGCCCAAATCCTTCACCTCACCAATACGGATTGCAACGTCGAACCCTTCATCCACCAAATTCAAGAAGCGGTCATTTAGTTCGAGATCAACCTGAATTTCCGGATAACGCCCGGAAAATTCCGTAAAAAAAGCACCGAAAAACTGCTGTCCGTACGAGTAAGGGGCGCTGATCCGTAGCATTCCGTTGGGAGTAGTGGCCTGTTCACCAAGGCGTTCCTCCATAACGGTCACTTGCTCGAGCACCGAGCGGCAATGTTCAAGGTAAATGTGGCCAGCCTGCGTCAGGCTCATCTTCCGGGTAGTTCGGTTTAAGAGACGCACGCCGAGATGGTCCTCAAGCCCGGAAATTTGCTTGCTGACCAGCGCCTTTGATCGATTAAGCGAACGCCCTGCTGCCGCAAAACCGGAATTGTCGCAGACCGCAACAAAGGTAGTCATGGCCCGGTTGAGATTCATGATTGTTTCCTTATATCGAACAGTCTGGACACTTTAAACTGAATTGTCAATTGTATTGAAGTCCTCCATATTCGGCATCAGAAACAAATCAGGAGAAAGCAAATGACACAGACATCTTTGATACTAGACTCATTGGACCCGGTATATGGAGCCTTGAAAAAATACCTCGATCCGGCACTTCGCCTGACCGCTGGAGCATTTTTGGTTCCCCATGGGGCGCAAAAATTGTTCGGTTGGTTTGGCGGTTACGGGCTCGAGGGTACGGCCGGTTATTTCGAAGGAACGCTCGGTTTTTCGAATGGTTATTTAGCCGCATCGGCCAGCGGTTCGATTGAATTCTTCGGTGGCCTGTTGCTGGCTTTCGGGCTGCTTACGCGCCCGGTCGCAACAATCATTACCGGCTTCTTGCTGTTGGCGCTGACATTTCATCTTGGCAACGGCTTTATCTGGACTGACATGGGTTATGAATACCCGTTGATGTGGGCTATCCTTACAGCCTCATTCATTGTCAAAGGTGGCGGCCAATATTCGCTGGATCGCCTGATCGCGAAGGAATTTTAAAATGGGTCTCCTTATTGATGGCAAATGGGTCGACCAGTGGTACGACACCAAGGCTACCAAGGGTGAATTTGTGCGCAAGGATGCCCAGTTTCGCAACTGGATCACTGCCGACGGTTCTCCCGGTCCTACCGGCGAAGGCGGGTTTAAAGCAGAAGCTGGGCGCTACCACCTATATGTTTCGCTGGCCTGTCCGTGGGCCCACCGTACCGCCATCTTCCGTACCCTGAAGGGACTCGCGGAGATGATTCCGATGTCCGTCGTTCACTGGCATATGGCAGCGGGCGGGTGGACGTTTGCTGCGGGCGACGGGGTGGTCCCGGATCCAATTCACAACGCCGAATTTACGCACGAGATCTATCGTGCTGCCGATCCGAAATACTCCTGGCGCGTGACTATCCCAATCCTGT
>JACZYI010000054.1:0-4191 GCA_022571175.1 Pseudomonadota bacterium | reverse complement strand
GTGGGCCCACCGTACGGCTATTTTCAGGAAACTGAAGGATCTCGAAAGCTTGATCGGTGTTTCCATAGTTCACCCGGACATGCTGGAGAATGGCTGGGAGTACAAGGACTACCCCGGCGCGATTGCTGATGTCGTCAACGGTTCTAAATTTCATCACCAGCTCTATACCATTTGCGATCCAGATTACACCGGGCGCGTAACCGTGCCGGTTCTGTGGGACAAAAAGACCCATAGAATAGTCAACAACGAATCGTCCGAAATTATCCGCATGTTCAATTCTGCCTTCAATGAATTGACCGGCAACCAGGACAATTATTACCCGGAGGTGCTGCGCCAGGAGATCGATGAAATCAATGGGATCATCTATTCAAATATTAACAATGGTGTCTATCGGGCGGGGTTCGCGACCACGCAGCAAGCCTATGAAGACGCCTTTGATGCATTATTTGAAACCCTCGATCAACTTGATCAAAGGCTGGAGAATCAACGCTTCCTCGTTGGAGATCAAATTACCGAGGCTGATTGGCGACTGTTCACCACTCTTATCAGGTTTGATGTGGTCTATCACGGCCATTTCAAGACCAATCTCAGGCGCATCGAGGATTATCCCAACCTGTCGGAATATCTGCGTGAGCTCTATCAGGTGCCCGGTGTAAGCGAGACGGTTAATTTTGATCACATCAAGCGCCATTATTATGTCAGCCAGATTACGATCAACCCAACCCAGGTGGTGCCCAAGGGCCCGGCGATCGATTTTGGCCGAGCACACCGCAGGGGTGATTTTTAATATGTGCGGGAGGACAGCCAAATGATAACCGTAAGAAAAAGCGCGGACCGCGGCTCTGGGGACCACGGCTGGTTGAAATCTCGGCATACCTTCTCGTTCGCCAGTTATTATGACCCTGCACATGTGGGCTTCAGCGATCTGCGGGTGCTCAACGAAGATCGGGTTATGCCATCGCAGGGCTTTAGCCGACACCCCCACCGCGACATGGAGATAATCACCTACGTGCTTGAGGGTGCATTGGAGCACAAAGATAGCATAGGCAACGGCTCCATCATCCGGCCTGGAGAAGTGCAGCGAATGACCGCCGGCGAAGGCATCGTCCACTCTGAATATAACTATTCCAGTGAGGTTCCCGTGCACTTATTGCAAATTTGGATATTGCCGGAAAAAAAGGGGCTAGAACCGGGGTACGAGCAGAAGAAATTTCACGATGAGGATATTAGGAACAAGCTGTGCCTGGTAGCCTCCCGTGACGGCCGCGGTGGCTCATTGACTGTACATCAAGATGTTAACCTGTATCTGGGAAAGCTCGATCCCGATACAATCCTGCAAACATCATTTGATGAGGATAGAAAAATTTGGGTACAGGTCGCCAAAGGGATGGTGCACGTGAACGACACGAAGTTGGAGACCGGTGACGGGGCAGCAATCACGAATGAAGAAAAATTTGTGATCACAGCCAAAAAAGAAACTGAAATTCTTGTTTTTGATTTACGCTAATAAATGGTTTCATCTGGTATCCCGGCGAATTGGAAAACGAGCGTGCAATGAGTGAGGGGCGAATTTTGTAGGATTTTTCCTGTTTGTTTTTGGCAAATGCACGAGGCGGCGAACGCGCCTGTGCGTTTCACATCCAGGATTTCCTGCTGCTTTCCACATGATAGAGCATCATGTTGCGCCAATCACTGGCGTCGCGCAAAGGCATAAAAGGAATTTTGACAGTGGATGAAGCCATCTTTATTTTGAGACTGGCGAGGCCTGCCTTCTTTTGCGCCGGGGACTGGCTGAGTACCACATTCTGGACCTTGAAGAAGGGGAAAACTGTCAACTGGTGCCCCACAAAACCCTCACGCACCAGCCCGTGCTTACCATCGCTGGCATAGCCATAATTTACCCAGCGCAAGGCCAGAAAGGGCAATGAAAGGGGCAGCAACAAAAGTGGAAGCAGTCCCCAAATACTGCCGCTAACCACGGTGATGATAATTGCAGGCAAAGCCGAGACCGGCAATATGGTCCAGAGCAGCTTTTTCCTGATAAACATGCGGTCAATTTTCTTCAATACCATGGCGGGCCAATCAAAGTCCGGATAGAAAAAACGCGAGAATTGAACCGCGAATTTCTCGGTGACACAAGGAATGAAAAAATGCTTGCCGCCTGATCCCTGGCAAAAGGCAATCTGGTTCAAGTGAAGCTGGAACCGTTTCAAGAGCCGGGCCTGCCAGGACTGTCTTATTTTTATGGTCTGGATACGCCCTTCGGGCAGGGTCACTTCCTGGCGTTCGAAAAAACCACGGGTGCGGTGAAAGCGTCCATCCAGATAAGTCATATGATAATTATGGTTGGTAATAATGGCCCCGATCACGGAGGCGACCATAAAAAGAAAGAGTGTAAAGAGAATGCTGAAAATAATAAATAGCACCATCAGGATGGTGCTATTGTCAGTGTTCAGGTCGATAGCCGCCTTAAGGGCTATAAAAATTTCACTTTTCGTGAGAACCTGTACAATAATACCGCTGGACATGGCGGCAAAAATCCATGTTTGGTTATTGCTAAGACCATAGCGCACGAGATCTGCCGTGGACTGGCGGATAATTTCGGTTGGGGCCTCGGTGGTTTCACTCCTACTTTCACTCCCACCTTCAACTTCGGCCCGGGCGGTGGTGTGCGCCGGTTTATGGCTGAGCACGGTCTTGCGAATTTCCTCGGCCAGCACGCGAGGGATGCCGCCCAAGCTGACTTCTACCTTGGAAGACCCCATGCTCTCCACATCCATTGCCACCAGACCGAAAAGCCGGAAATAAAGGGGTTCCATCAAGGTAATATTCTGGATGCGGTCAAAACCAAGCGTCAGCCGTTTGCGATTAAAAACGCCTGACTGGATGAGGATTTTCCCATCCGCCAGGCGAAAGCGGAAGCGGAGATAACTGAGAATGGCACCCGCAACCATCAATGCGCCAACAGCGGCGGCGGCCAGGCCTATATAAAACCAGCGCTGCTCTCCACCGACGACCAACAGGGCCAATAATGGCACAATGGCTTGTGGGCCGTGCTGGATCAAAGCGCCCAGAAATTTCACAACATAATGGATGACGGCAAAGGGCGACAGCCGATTCCATTTGCCAGTATCAGGACTGCCAGTATCAGGAGCCGCCATTTGACTGCCCCTCTGATGTTTTGTCTGCGGCCGCCTTGTCCAGCACATAACTTCGAAGCCTGCTGCCGCGCTCAAAGCTGAGTGCTGG
This sequence comes from Pseudomonadota bacterium, assembly GCA_022571175.1. GTDB lineage: Bacteria > Pseudomonadota > Alphaproteobacteria > Sphingomonadales > SMXR01 > JACZYI01. Next base: position 942 of record JACZYI010000054.1, on the reverse strand, counting down.
AATTTTCATATCGGCCTTGCTGCCACCAGAGGTGAAAAACTTCAATGTGGACAGCTTGAATATACGCTCCAGCGGGTTGCTTTCCCGCTCCACATGCTGGACGCGATTAAAGGGCAGGGAGACCATTTTTTGCCAGATCACCCCTGATTTGTAGTGAATATCCTTCTCTCGCAACGCAAAGCCCCTGGAATCGACCACCATCCGCAGCCAAAAGAACGAAAGAATAATCAGAATGCCCACGGGCAACAGGAACCACCACTGGCTGGTGACTGCACGGACCGGCTCCAGAAAAAAATATAGAAGCGATACCGATATGCCCAGGACAACCCAGGCAATTACTGCCTCGATATAGAGGGTGCGGATATAGCGGGGCGAAAGCGCCTCAAACTCGAGATTATCGGTGGTGGGCAAATCGTTTTTTTCCACTGGCAGATTTGTGAAATCACTCCCTGGAATTTCAGTTTCAGTGTCTGACATATGCGCGGCTCCCCCTCAACGCGCTCTGAAAAAATACTGAGGCCCAAACCAACACCTCAAAGATAGGAGGTTGTCAACCCAAGTCAAGCGGGGAGAGTGCCTCTTGTTGTCCCAGAGGCTTCACTGCAGTATAGAAAATTGCAACACTGCATTCAGTAGGGGGAGCAGGCCATGAAAGCGGTAATCTATGATGCCTGGGGCGGCGCAGATCAGCTTCGTATTGACGAGCGACCAATGCCCGAGCCCGGCTCCGGTGAGGTTCGTATTAAAATACGTGCGTCCTCGGTCAATCCCATCGACTGGAAAATTCGCGAGGGCATGTTTGAATGCCTTTTCGATTATGAATTTCCGATCATTCCTGGCTGGGATGCGGCCGGCACCATAGATGCGGTGGGCAGTGATACACCGGGTTGGCAGATTGGCGAGCGCGCCTATGCCTATTGCCGCAAGGGCATTGCCCATGAC
>JACZYI010000246.1 GCA_022571175.1 Pseudomonadota bacterium | reverse complement strand
TGGTGTGGATCATGAAAAAACCGAACATGCAAACAAGCGTTATTATGAACAGTAAACCCAGAAATATGGCTAGCAGAAGATTTTCCGCTATCAGCATCTGCACCAGAAATAACATTTCAGCAAGCGCAACGCCCGATAACATAAATATCATCATGATGCCGTTCAGGGTCGTGGATGTGCGTTCTTTTATCATTTTCCATCTCCATTGGTATTCAGGAATTGATATTAAAATAATATCAAAATATATTTTGTCAAGAGATGAACAAGAGATAAACAATAACTACCGCCAATCGCCAAGATTGGTTAGGATGACTTTATTCGGACAATGGGAAATGAGAGAGGGCAGAGGGGATTAAATCATGATCGGTTTATCACGGACACTGAGAGCATTTTTGATATTTTTGGCGGTGGGCATAATTGCCTCCTGCTCGGATGGTAATGAAGTCGAAGTCTATGACGTGATTATCATGAACGGCACGGTCTATGACGGTTCAGGCCATGCTGGCGTGCTTGCAGACGTTGGCATTCGCGGTGACCGCATCGTAGCCGTGGGCGATTTGTCCGGTTCTGTGACCACCAAAGTCATCGATGCGGATGGGCTGGCGGTGGCTCCCGGTTTTATCAACATGCTGTCCTGGGCGGTGGACTCTCTTATTCACGATGGCCGGGGCCTGAGCGATATCAAACAGGGTGTAACGCTTGAGATTTTTGGCGAAGGTGTCTCTTGGGGTCCTTTTAATGAAGACCTGAAAGAAACATTTAAAGCCAACCAGGGCGATATAACCTATGACATCACCTGGACTACGCTCGGTGAGTATTTGGATTTTATCACAGATAAGGGCATTTCCCCCAATGTGGCCAGTTATGTGGGGGCGACCACAGTGCGTATGTATTATCTGGGTGAGGACGATATTGACCCCACGCCCGAGCAACTGGAAGGCATGCAGGAATTGGTGCGCGAAGCCATGCGTGAAGGGGCTATCGGGGTTGCTTCATCGCTCATTTATGCCCCGGCCAGCTATGCCGAGACCCCGGAACTGATTGCCCTGGTGAGTGCGGCTGTGGAATATGGTGGCGGCTATATTTCACACATGCGATCAGAGGGGAAATATCTTCTGGAAGCGGTGGGTGAGCTTATTACCATTGCGCGCGAAACTGGAGCCCATGCCGAGATTTATCATCTGAAAGCAGCGGGACAGTCCAATTGGGGCAAGCTGGAGGAAGTATTTTCTATGGTTGAGGCGGCCCGTGCTGAAGGTCTCGAAATTACCGCCGACATGTATACCTACATCGCCGGAGCCACCGGTCTTGATGCTTCCATGCCCACTTGGGTTCAAGCGGGCGGATTTGACGCCTGGGTGGCGCGTTTGCAAGATCCTGAGATCAGGGCTGAAGTGATTGCCGAGATGCAAAGCGGTGATGTGGAATGGGAAAATCTTTTCCATGATGCCGGCCCCGACGGCATGATGCTGGTGGCCTTTAAAAACCCGGATCTGCGCCATTATATAGGCATGACATTGACGGAAGTGGCTTTGGCGCGCGGGACCACACCGGCAGAGACAGTATTGGATCTGGTAATAGAAGACGGCAGCCGGGTGGGAACCATTTATTTTCTGATGACTGAAGAGAATGTGAAAAAACAAATTGCCCGGCCCTGGGTCTCTTTCGATTCCGATGCCGGTGCGCTGGCTCCAGAGGGCGTTTTTCTCCTCTCAGGCACCCATCCCCGAGCCTATGGAAATTTTGCCCGGCTGTTGGGAAAATATGTGCGCGATGAGAAGGTTATATCCCTGGCTGAAGCTATCCGGCGGCTGACATCCCTGCCCGCAGCCAATATTAAAATCAGGGATCGCGGTAGCCTGGCTCCGGGGTTTTATGCCGATCTGGCAATTTTTGACCCGGACAAGATTCAAGACCACGCGACCTTTGCCGAGCCCCATCAACTGGCCACCGGCATGGTACATGTGTTTGTGAATGGCGAACAGGTGCTCCGGGATGGCGAGCATACGGGTGCCATGCCAGGCCGGGTGGTGCGCGGTCCCGGCTGGACCGGCTGGCAGGATTAGCTATCAGGTTCCATCGACATTCATGAGCCAGGAGATGGCCAAAACCTGCGGCACGGCTATGAGCGGCAGAAAGAGCGCAATCTTCCAGGAACCTGTGGTATTTTGCAGGGACATGATCTCGGTGTAATCGGTGGAAACCCCGGTCAAGGGTCTTTTTTAAAAGAAATTATCCTGGTTATTCATGTCTTCGTTTGCCGTCACGTCTGCTGTGACCGCTTGAGACACCCGAATCTGAGCTGTGAGACTCGCTGGATGAGGAATGACCCCCGCCACCGCCTCGGCGGCCTCCACCACCTCCGCCCCGGTAATTTCCATAACTGGAATAGGAATATGAGTCTCTGGCATCATCATATCCATGGTTGTAGCCATCATAATAATCATCATGGTCATCGTAATAACTACCACCATAGTAAGAACTGCCATAATCAGAGTATCCGTAATCGCCCGGCAGCCACGCACATCCGGTAA
>JACZYI010000245.1 GCA_022571175.1 Pseudomonadota bacterium | reverse complement strand
ATGTCCTACTCCTGCTCCTGCTCCTGCATCAATATCATTTGACGCATGATACTGTCGGCAATGCCGATGCCACCGGCCTGCATCATGGATTTTCCATATTCTTCCACTTGCAGCGAACGATAAATGCCCTCGGAAAACCCGCCGCCCATAATGCCGTCGGTGGGGACGGTCTCAAATATGGGCTTGAGCATTTGATAGAGGAACATGGCTTCGAATGATTCAGCAGTCTCGCGGGCCTCCTGGAGGTTGCGGCTGCGGCGCAACTGGCGGGTTGCCTCTGCCGTCAGGGCATTGCTTCTAAGCAAATCAATCGGCGGTGTGAAGGGCATATCCATTACATTATCACCAGTTCAGCCTGCATGGCACCCGCCGCTTTCAGGGCTTGCAAAATGGAGATCATATCGCGCGGGCCAACCCCAAGCGCGTTCAGGCCATCCACCAGATCCTGGAGCGAGACTCCGGTCTGAAGCATGGTCAGCCGCTTGTCTTCACCGGTATCAATTTCAATTTCCGAGCGGGGCACCACCGTGGTCTCTCCATTCTCGGAGAAGGGTGCGGGCTGCGAGACCTGGGGTGTCTCTGAAATGCGAATGGTCAGATTGCCTTGGGCAATCGCCACCGTATCAATGCGCACCTCGTCGCCAATCACAATAACACCCGAGCGTTCGTCGATAATCACCCGCGCCTTTGAATCGGGCTCGACCACCAGATGCTCTATCTGGCTGATAAGCTCGAAGAGCGGTATATCCATACCCATTGGCCGGGCCAGAAGAACCGTTGCCGGGTCGAGCGGGGTGGCGGTAGGAGTGCCGAAAAATTCATTGATGGCAAAGGCAATGCGCCGGGCGGTGGTGAAATCGGGATTGGTGAGCGAAAGCTTGATGGTGGTGAGATCGGAAAGTTCAAAATCAATTTCGCGTTCCACAATCGCACCATTGGCAATGCGGCCAGAGGTTGGCACACCCTGGGTCACAGAGCCCGCGTCTCCGGTTGCGGTAAATCCGGCCACTGCCACCGAGCCCTGGGCCACAGCATAAACCTCGCCATCGGCGCCATAAAGCGGGGTGGCAATGAGCGTGCCGCCTCTGAGATCATCGGCGTCCCCAAGCGAGGAGACCAGCACATCCAGCCGTGAACCCTGACGGGCAAAGGCGGCCAGGTCTGCCACCACCATCACCGCCGCCACATTTTTGGGTCGCATGTTGGCATCGCGGGTATTGATGCCCAGTCTTTCCAGCATGGCTTCCAGGCTCTGGCGGGTGAAAGGTGCGTTCTGAAGCGTGTCGCCGGTGCCATTCAGGCCTACCACCAGGCCATAGCCGATGAGCTGGTTGTCGCGCACGCCTTCAACCGAGGTGATATCCTTGATCCGGGAGCCCGCGTTTGCGTTTGTGCTCATGGCAAACACCAGGATCAGAGCGCCAATCCAGCGGTATAAAAATCTTGGTGCCATTCTGGGCATGTCCTTTCTGGGTGGACCGGGAATAATTCACGAATTAATTCAGTGAGTTCTTGATTCAGTCAGTTCCAAAGCGAGAATCATGCCAACCAGGCTGAAAAACAGGGCAAGCCAGAGGCATTGGCTGAAGGGACTTTCACATATGTTAAGACTTCGTTGGCGATTTGCATGGCAAAATCATCCCGTTAAAAAATGAAAACCAGCGTGATTCAGGCAAATTTTGCCGGGCAGTATGGAACCCAGGCGCATAAGGTTGGCAAGGTTGCCCTGCCTGATGAGCCGGAACAGCGAGTAGAATTACCATGAAAGTATCATCATCATCCCGGGTTGGCACGCCATCAGTGCGAAAGACCAAGGGCAAGGCAGCACTAAACCGAAGTGCATTTTCAGGCATTTTGAAAGTGGACACTGCGGTTGCCACCAACCCGGTTATTGGCTCCTCGCCCATTGCCTCGGTGGATGCGCTTCTCAGTTTGCAGGAGGTTCCCGATGCCACCGGTCAGCGTTCCAAGGGGTTGGCCAAGGCACAGGGCATGCTTGACCTGCTGGAAGAAATCCAGAACGGCTTTCTGCTCGGTTCCATCCCAACCACCCGGCTCCGGGAACTGGCGCGGCTGACAAAAGATAAAAGCAACGGCTTCAATGATCCGAAACTCAAAAACATCCTCGGGGACATTGAGCTCCGGGCTCGGGTGGAGCTGGCAAAACTTGAGGCCCATGCCTGATACCACCTGAGACCATTGCCTGACCGAAATGAAGCCGGGGCCTGACTGAATGAGGCCGGGGCCTGACTGAAATGAAGCCTGGGGCCTGATTAAAACTGCCCCTTGCATCCCGCGCTTCATACCTCTATATATCCCCCCGCGAAAATAAAACCAAGACCTGCGCCAAGGCCCGCGACTGCCGAGACTGACCATAATTGTAGTTTGACCCATTTGGAGGACTTTATGGCCACCCGACTTCCCAAGAATTACGCGCCTTCCTCCGACGAATCATTCATGAATAAAAAGCAGCAGGAATTCTTCCGCCGCCGGCTCAATATCTGGCGCGATGAAATTTTGAAGGATTCGCAGGATACTCTGGC
>JACZYI010000053.1 GCA_022571175.1 Pseudomonadota bacterium | reverse complement strand
TCAGGTTGGCCTTGCGGGCCTCCCGGTATTTACCCCGCCCATCATAGGCCGCAACCAACTGCTGGTAGAAATCCACCATCTGGAAAGTATCCTCACCAGTGATTTTGACCAGTTCCTTGATGGCGGACCTGACATACTGAATTTCTTTCTTTTGATTACGGGCTTCGATGGCAATGTTGATGCGGTTTTGCAAAATCAGAATGAACTGTTCAAGCTCAAACCCCGAAAAATTCCGATAGAGCTTTACCGCCTGGGTGGCACTTTTCATGGCTTTGGAAAAATCACCCTCAATCGTGTATTGGATCGCTGCCTGATTGGCATCCCGCCAGGATTGCGCCATGGCTGGAGTGGCAAAAGCCAGCAAAAACACCGCCAACAACGGCCAGTGCAGAATTCTGAAAACCGGTAAACCCATAATGATTATCTATAAATCTTCCGCTGCAATTTCAAACAATGTCTCATCCCCCGACACTGTTGGTGTATACAGCCCCTCCGCTTCGGGCAAAATATGCAGGCAATAAAAACGTGCGGTTGCCGATTTTGCCTTCAGGAAAGCCTGGTTATCATCGCCATTTTTCAGGCGTGTCTCCGCTTCCAGACCCTGGCGAGCCATTAGATACCCACCTGTCACCAGGCCAAACAGCCTGAGGTATGATGCCGCACCCGCCTCAGCCGAGCGCGGTGATTTTGGAAATGATTTAAAGAGTGTTTCGCTGGCCTCGGACAAGACAATAAGCGAGCGCTCGAGCGCATCACGGGCAGGTGCAAAGGGCCCTTTTTGTGAAATTCCCAGTGCAAACTCCGCCATTTGCCGGATGAAGGAACGCCAATACTGGCCACCCTCCATTTGCAGTTTCCGACCCACCAGATCGATCGCCTGAATTCCGTTTGTCCCCTCATATATGTGCGCAATACGGGCATCCCGCATATGTTGAGCCGCGCCGGTTTCTTCTATAAATCCCATACCGCCATGCACCTGAACCCCCATCGAGGCCACTTCCAGCCCCGTATCCGAGCAATGGGCTTTGGTCACCGGCGTTAGAATGTCTGCCAGGCCTTTCCATTTTTTTCGATCTTCTTCACTGGTGGAACTCTGGGCGCGATCAACAGCGGATGCCGTCAAATAAGCGAGCGCGCGGCAGGATTCTGTCTTGGCCCGCATGGTCATCAGCATCCGGCGCACATCTGCGTGCTCGATAATACCATGTGGTCCCTCCCCCTCAGCCCCGAACGGTTTTCCCTGCACGCGCTCCCGGGCGAACGCAACCGCTTGCTGATAAGCGCGTTCACCCACAGCCACACCCTGGAGGCCAACCGCAATGCGGGCATGGTTCATCATAGTGAACATATTTTGCATGCCCTCAGATTCACGACCCAGCAGATAGCCTACGCATTCGCCGTTATCACCAAAGGACATGGAACAGGTGGGGCTGGCATGAATACCAAGTTTTTTCTCCACTGAGACACATCTGAGATCATTCCTCGGTCCCGGACTTCCATCTTCTGCCAGCAGGAATTTGGGCACCACAAACATGGAAATTCCCTTGACCCCCGCCGGGGCATCGGGCGTGCGCGCCAGAACCAGATGAATGATATTCTCCGACATGTCATGCTCACCGAAGGTGATAAAAATCTTCTGGCCCGAGATCAGATAACTGCCATCCTCTTGCAGTTCCGCCTTGGTTCTGAGTGCGCCCACATCGGAGCCCGCCTGGGGCTCGGTCAAACACATGGTTCCGGTCCATTCACCCGAGACCATTTTCGGTAAATACTGGCTTTGAAGCGCCTCCGACCCGTGGCGTTCAATGGCCAGAATCGAACCCTGATTTAACATGGGGCATAGACTGAGCGCTAAATTGGACGAAGCCCAAGACTCCTGTACCGCAGTGGCCAGACACCAGGGCAAGCCCTGACCGCCAATTTCTTTTGGCGCACCAAGGCCGTTCCAGCCGCCCATAACATATTGTTTGTAGGCGCTGCCAAAACCCTCGGGCATGCGCACTACACCATTTTCAAGCTTGCACCCCTGCTCATCGCCAATTTTATTGAGGGGTGCCATGACTTCGGCGGCAAGTTTTCCAGCCTCCTCCAATACCGCATCCACCACATCATCACTGGCATCGCTGAATTTTTCACTGGCCGCGATTGCCTTCATATTGGCAACCACGTCCAGAACATATCGCATATCTGCTGTGGGCGCTTGATAGGAGGACATGACCTGGTTCCTTTATTTTTCAATCAGGATAACATAATAGGGCATTGGGGATGTGATCAAGCAATGGACGATAATGAACCATAAAGATTTGCAAATCGAGATAGAGGCCGCAGGCGACAGTATTCGGCGTGGCGGGCTGGTTATCGTGCCCACCGAGACCATCTATGGCCTGGCAGCATGTGCGACCAATGCCAGTGCGGTGGCGCATATTTATAAGATAAAGGCGCGCGCGGCGTCCAATCCCCTGCCCTTGCTGGTGGCTGATCTGATTGCAGCAAGGGAGTTTGCGCTCTTTAATCCCGTTGCAGAAACTCTGGCAGCAGCCTTCTGGCCCGGCCCTCTGACCCTGGTCCTTCCCCTTAAAGAAGGAACGGGACTGGCCACCGGCGTCACAGGCGGCAAGGATAGCATAGCCCTTCGGGTGCCCGACCATCCTGTGATTCAGCAATTGCTTCAATGCGTCAAAGCGCCGATGGTGCTCACCAGTGCTAATATCTCAGGCAAGCCCAGCCCCACCAGAGTTGACATGATTGATAACAAGATAAAGGCTGCGGTGGAGGTCATTCTGGATGGCGGACCTTGTTCGTTTGGTCAGGAGTCTACCATTCTCAAAATTGTGGGGGACCATGTTACGCTCTTGAGGCAAGGGGCTCTTGGCGCTCAGGAAATTGAATCTGAACTCGGTATGCCACTGGATATTACCCATGACTAAAATGAATTTAGAAACCGCTCTCGGCCAGATAAAGGAGATTGTGGGCAATAAAGGCTGTCTTACCGACCGCTCGGACATGACTCCCTATATGGCCGAGTGGCGTGGTCGTCATGTGGGCCAGGCCCGCATGGTAATTTTTCCCACCACCACTGGCCAGGTGGCAGCGGTGGTCCGCATCTGCGCCGAGCATGGAATGCCGATCATACCCCAGGGCGGTAATACCGGCCTGGTCATTGGTGGCATCCCTCTGGATGTTGAAAATGCCGTGGTCATCAGTTTGAAGAAAATGAACAAAATACTGGAGGTCAATGAGCAAGAAAACAACATGGTGGTGGAAGCGGGCGTTCCCCTGCAAACGGTGCAGGAAGCGGCCGACGGGGTGGACCGCATTTTTCCTTTATCCATTGCCTCTGAGGGTAGTGCCGTCATTGGCGGCAATATTTCCACAAACGCCGGAGGCGTTCGGGTCATGCGCTATGGCATGATGCGGGACCATGTGCTGGGTCTCGAGGTGGTTTTGCCTGATGGCAGCATATGGGATGGGGCCAGAGCGCTGCTGAAGGACAATATGGGGTATGATCTGAAACAATTATTCATCGGCGCTGAAGGCACACTTGGTATCATCACAAAAGCGGTTCTGAAGCTTTTTCCGAAGCCCACCGAACGCGAGACCCTTTTGTTGACTTTCGAGAATTTCGAGAATGTCATGATCGTCTATGGCAAACTCCAACAATCGCTGGGTGATGTTATGGTGTCCTATGAAGTCCTGCCCCAGTTCGCTATTGACCTTGTAACCCGGCACATTCCAGGCGCGCGTTCCCCTTTCAAGACTAAATACCCGTTTTACGCGGTGATAGAAGCTTGGGGAAATTCGTCTCATCTCAAGGAGAGAATTGAACAAGAGCTGGCTATAGTTCTCGATGATAATTTAATGCTCGACGCCGCTCCTGCCTCCTCGGAAGCCCAGCGTAAGGAAATCTGGGTGTTACGGGAAACCATCGCAGAAGCACAAAAAATTGAAGGCCCGAGTGTCAAGCACGACATTTGCGTACCCTTGAGCGCACTGCCCGAATTTGTTGTGCGTGCCAATCAGGAGATTGAAAAAATCATGCCCGGTATCAGGCCCATAGTCTTTGGCCATGCAGCCGATGGAAATCTGCATTATGATTTAAGCCCACCCATTGGCATGAATGAAGCCGAATTTTATTCTCGGTCTGAAGACTTGCACCGTGCTGTGCATGATATTGTCTCTGACCTTGGTGGCTCAATCGCTGCCGAGCATGGCATTGGTCGCATGAAACGAGACGAGTTGGCCCTCAGGCGCAGTCCGGTAGAGATAAACCTAATGAAGACTATCAAACATGCACTCGACCCCAAAGGCCTCATGAATCCCGGTGTTATCATTGATTCAAAATGAACTGACCCACGCCAGACAATAATTTTGATGTGGATTCCCCCTTTTTGTTTACAGATAAAGGCGCTAGAAGGGTCGCGAATTTAAACCACTGAAATCTGGAGAGCCCGAATGAGCTTTTCGTTAAACAAGACTCTGGACCTGAACCCCCTCGCCAAGGCCTTCAAACAGTCGAGCCGGGTGCAAATACGCAATCTGTTCAATGAAGACTCGGCCGGACGTATCTACACCGCGCTGGTGGCGGGCACACCCTGGCAGGTGGTCTATAATGAAGGCACAAAGGTCTTTCAGCGTTCCATCCAGGAAATGAGCACCTTGACCCAGCGTCGGCATCGGGAACTGGCCGAATCCATATATAGCCGCGCCATCAAGTCCTTTCAGTATCTCCATTTCGTTTATCCCAACAATACCGGTGCACCGCTGGAAGAGCCGGACGGACATCTGCTGCATGATCTGCTCTCTTTCATGAATGAAGAGGCCTTTCTGGAAAATATCCGGACAATCTCGGGCATCAAAGGCATATCCAAGGCGGACGGCTTTGCCACCTGGTTCAAGCGTGACCATTTCCTGATGCAGCAGGCTGACAGGGAGGCCGGCGATGATGCCCGGCTAGCTTACGAGCTAAATTTCACCAAAGACTGGCGGCCCGACTATGGGGGATATCTGAATTTTCATGACGACGATAATGATGTGCTTGAAGCCGTCATGCCGAGATTTAATAATATGACGCTCTATAAAGTGGGACAGCCGCACGCAATCAATTATGTCTCACCATTCGCCAATGGAGCCCGGGTGGCCATTAGCGGATTTTTTCGCTGCAAATGAGTCGGGATCAGGCTTCTAATAAAAGGCCTGAATGCCGGTTTGCTCCCGACCCAGGATCAGGGCATGAATGTCATGAGTGCCTTCATAGGTATTGACGGTCTCCAGATTCATCATATGTCTGATCACATGAAACTCGTCCACAATGCCGTTGGCACCGTGCATGTCGCGAGCGGTGCGGGCAATTTCCAGCGCTTTGCCACAGGAATTCCGTTTCAACAATGAAATAGCAGCGGGCGCCAGCTTGCCCTCGTCTTTTAGGCGGCCCGCTCGAAGACAGGCATGCAGACCCAGGGTAATTTCGGTTTGCATATCCGCCAGTTTTTTCTGGATAAGCTGGTTCGCTGCCAGAGGCCGGCCAAACTGTTTTCGGTCCAACACGTATTGGCGTGCCGCGTGCCAGCAAAACATTGCCGCACCCAGCGCTCCCCAGGCGATGCCATATCGCGCATTGTTGAGGCACCCGAACGGACCTTTGAGACCCTCGACCCCGGGCAGGATATTTTCTTCAGGCACCGTCACATCATCCATAACAATCTCACCGGTAATGGAAGCACGCAGCGAAAACTTTCCTTCAATCTTGGGCGCCGACAGCCCTTTCTCTCCTTTTTCAATCAGGAACCCGCGAATAACATTCTCATCGTTCTTGGCCCATACCAGGAAAAGATCAGCAATCGGTGAATGGGAAATCCACATTTTGGTGCCAGACAATGAATAGCCACCCTTGACCCTGCGTGCGCGTGTGGACAGGGCTCCGGGATCAGACCCTGAGTCCGGCTCGGTCAAGCCAAAACAGCCTATGAGCTCTCCGGTTGCCAGTTTGGGCAGATATTTTTGCTTTTGCTCCTCACTGCCATAGGCCCAGATGGGATACATGACCAGGCTGGACTGCACCGACATGGCTGACCGGTAACTGCTGTCCACCTTTTCAATTTCATGGGCGATCAGGCCATAGGAAACGGAACTTACGCCCGGACAGCCATAACCGTCTATGGTGGAACCCAGCAGCCCCAGGGCGCCCATTTCACGCATGATTTCCGGATCAAAATATTCGGCCCGATTGGCCTCAATCACCCGGGGCAAAAGCTTGTCTTGGGCATAGGCACGAGTGGTCTTTTGTATCAGGCGTTCCTCTTCGCTCAACTCATCAAGCAAATGGAGAGGATCTTCCCAATTAAATTTTGGCCAATCAATTTTCGGCCCACCTGGCGCGGTCATTGCGATGCTCCCGTCTTGAGGCCGTCCATACCCCGAACAGCACAGCCTTGCAACCGGGAAGCTTTCAGCCAACCATTCACCAGAAGGCGCAACAGAAAAAACGGCGACCATAAGGTCGCCGTTTAGTTCTTGCGCCAATCCGGTCAGGCAGTGGATCAGCGCTATAGTCGGAACAAGTCGTTATCCATATGCGGTATCAGACGCACCGCTAGGCACGATACCCATATATTTGCAATATACTTGCCAACTTAACATTATCATTTATTATCAACAGGTTAATAAATAATTACGCCACAGAAATATGATTTCCGTATCATAATAGAGCAGAATGAACCGGAATCCGGCCAACTTATGTCCTATATTGAGACAGAAAAAATCTATTGCCAACCCGCACGATCCATTGCGCGCTGGGCATCGGGCTGATTTTTGCCAAAAACGGCTACGTTTATTTGGTCGGTTTTGAAGGCACCCAGGGAGAGCAGAGCGGGATTTACAAGCACGCCCGCTACCACCGGATATTCGTTATTCCCTTGTGCGAAATAGGCCTGAGCCGTTGAGCTCACCAGATATTCCAGAAACAGAATGGCATTGTTCGGGTGCGGGGCGTGGGCGAGCACACCAGCTCCCGAAATATTCACATGGGTGCCGCGATCTTCCTGATTGGGAAAAACCACTCCAACCGCAGCAACCACTGCCTGATCATCGGCATTATCTGAAAGCATCAGGCGGGCAAAATAATAGCTGTTGGCAACGGCAATAGCGCATTCTCCGCTGGCCACCGCCCTGATCTGGTCGGTGTCTCCGCCCTGGGGATTGCGAGCAAAATTAGCCACCAAGCCGCGCGCCCATGTTTCTGCAGCTTCAAGCCCATGATGTTCAATCATGGAGGCCATCAAAGACAAATTATAGACATTGCCGCTTGAGCGAATACAGATTTTACCCCGCCATCTCGGGTCGGCCAGATCTTCATAGCGGGTGATTTCCCCATCTTCGATCATGCTTTTATTGTAAAAAATGATTCGGGCGCGGGATGAAAATCCAAACCAGCGACCATCCGGGTGGCGTAAATTTTCAGGCACACGTTCATTCAGAATTTGCGAGCTTGTAGGTACCAGCAGTTCTGCCTGATCGGCGCGCCAAAGGCGACCCACGTCAACCGTTATCAATATATCAGCCGGGCTGTTGAGGCCTTCATTGACCATGCGCTCGATCAACTCATCACCGTTCCCGTCCAGGCGATTTATGGTGATACCAGTGGCCCGGGTAAAATCATCGTAAAGGGCTTCATCGGTTTGATAATGCCGCGAGGAATAGATATTCAGAATTTTGTCTTCAACCACAGTGGTGGAAAGGGACAAATAAATTCCCAATACCAGGGCCGCAATCAGAACCCCTCCAGAAATCTGCAAAAACAAACGCATGAATTATTCTCCCAATCCTATTTCAGCAGTAGCATCTCTCTTGACATTCCCTCTGCCAGAACTTGCGATCATGCGGGACAATAACAGGACTGGCAAGATGCCTACCAGTACGATTGTCAGGGCTGGCACCGCTGCTTCCGCCAACCGTTCATCTGCAGCAAAATTATGCGCCATGACTGCCAGTGTATCAAAATTAAAAGGCCGCATAATCATGGTGGCCGGTAATTCTTTCATCACATCCACCAGCACCATCAGAAAAGCCGTCAGGAGGCTGGTCTTCAAAAGGGGCGCATGGACTTCCAGCATGGTTCGCCCGGGGCTGGCCCCCAGACTGCTTGCCGCCGCATCCAGGGAAAGCGCTATTTTTGCAAGACCCGCCTCCACCGAATGCAGGGATACGGATAAAAACCTGACCAGATACGCAAAGACGAGAGCGGCCACCGTCCCGGTCAGCATCAGGCCGGTGGAAAGGCCAAACTGCGCACGGAAAAAACCGTCGATTTGGCTATCGAGCGCGGCAAAAGGAATAAGCACACCGACCGCAATAATAGATCCAGGAATAGCATATCCCATGCTGGCTACACGACCGAGGGCTCGGGTGATTTTATCACCGGTGCGCCGGCCATAGGCAACCACCAGAGCCAGGAGCACAGCCAGAAAGGCGGTTATTCCCCCAAGACTGACCGTATTCCAGGTCCAGACCGCATAACGGGCCAGATCAAGCGTTTCAAGAGCATCCAGCGCCAGCACGGCCAGAATGACTACCGGCAGGGAAAATCCCAGAATAAAGGGCGTCAGACAAAAGAGTGCAGCGAAAAATCCACTGCGCCCTCCCAGACGATATCGAGGAGGCGTGCGCCAACCCGACCGCCCGGTATCATAGCGGGACCGGCGGCGGCTCCAGGCCTCCAGAATAATCAAGAGTAATACGAACCCCAGGAGCATGGTGGAAAGCTGCGCCGCAGCAACCTTATCCCCGAGGGAAAACCAGGCCCGATAAATGCCGGTTGTAAAAGTGGGTACACCAAAATAGGAAACCGCACCAAAATCTGCCAGCGTTTCCATCAGCACCAGAGCCACACCGGCAGCAATCGCCGGTCGGGCAGCGGGCATGCCTATTTGTGCAAATACGCGCCAGGGTCTGGCTCCCAGTGTTCGGCCTACTTCCAGAATTGAGGCTGACTGTTCCAGAAAGGCCATGCGGGCAATCAAATAGACATAGGGATAAAGCACCATATTGAAGATCAGGATAGCGCCACCCAGTGAGCGGATATTGGGAAGTCGAAAATCCTCTGGACCCCAGTCCATGAGATCACGAATGGCGGACTGGAAGGTGCCGGAAAACTGGAAAAAATCCGTATAAGCGTAAGCGATGACGTAAGCCGGTACCGCAAGCGGCAAAATAAGCAGCCACTCAAAAACCCTCCGACCGGGAAAGCTGCACATGACCACCAGCCAGGCCGCACCGGTACCGATGACCGCCGTGCCCAGGCCCACAAAGACCATCAGCATGAAACTGTTTGAGATATAGCTTGAGAGAACGGTGGAAGCGAGATGGGCGAAGGTGCCGTTTGAACTCATAAAAATATGCCCCGCCACAGTCAGCACGGGCAGCGCGAATAGCGCGGCGAGAACCAGAACAAAAATTTTCAATGACCACATATATCCAGCCCGGTTTCTGTCATTCCTCTCTAGGATTAACGGTAACAGCCTCGCTGTTCAATATGAACTCATTTACCGACCCTGCTCATTTGCAGCATCCAGGCCAGACGAGAGAGCAGGCATTGACCCCACCCACTGTTGCATCCTAGAAGGAATGAGTGCAACGGGAGGTGCTCTGAATGCCAATTTCCAGGCGAACCTTCATGACCAGAGCCGCAGCAACAGGTGTCAGTTTCCTGGGATTGGCGACCTATCTGAACTGGCGTGCAACACGCAACCCATACCGGAATGAGATTGATCTCTTTGGCCCCCTGATCAAAAACCAAGCGGGTCTGCTGGATTTGCCCCGGGGATTTTCGTACCAAATTATTTCTGCGACGGGCGAGACCATGAATGACGGATTTCTGGTGCCGGGTAAACCGGACGGCATGGCGGCCTTCGCGGGTGAAGATGGTCGTATCATTCTGGTTCTTAACCACGAATTGATGCCTGACGACCAGGAAATCAGTGCCTTTGGTCCTACTCTGGCCCTTCTCACGAGCATGGACCCCAGCCATTTATATGACCCCGGAAAAGGTGAGAACAGGGCGCTCGGGGGCACTACCACTCTGGTTTATAATCCACATACGGGCAAGACGGAAAATCATTATCTCA
>JACZYI010000244.1 GCA_022571175.1 Pseudomonadota bacterium | reverse complement strand
GACCAGGGAGAGGGTAATAGCGGTTTTCAGAATTTGATGGGCTTCGTCTTCATTCGGACTTTGGGGAATAAACCGCTGAAGGCTGGTGGTCATGGAAAATTCAGTGAGGGTGGTAATGACCCGGAGCGCGCTCCAAAGGGTGAAAAACAATCCCAGGGTCGGGGCGCCGTAGAGATAGGCAAAAATTGGCAGCCCCACAACCTCGACCAGAGCACCCAGGCGACCGATAAAAGCCATGCCAGCGCTCTTGGCAACAGCGGCGTTGCTGGCCGGGTCTGCCCCTTGGTGTCTCATCCCCCCCGTCATGATGATCTTTATTCCTCAGTAACGAGCAAAAGAGCAAGTCCTGCCGTCAAAAAAAGTAAAAATGGTGCCCCGGCTGCCAGAAAGGGAGGCGCAACGCCAAACTCACCCATGGCCAACATGAAATTATCCGCCACAAAAAAGGCAAATCCAAGCGCCATCCCGATCACAACCCGCAACAGTAGAGAGCCAGCGCGATGGATGCCAAAGCCCGCAATGGCACCAAGGAGCGGCATCAACAGGGTTGCGGCCGGGCCAGAGAATTTTTTGAAGAAGGATGCCAGCACGGTACCCGTAGCGCGGCCTTCGGCCTGCATGGTCTTGATATGTTGCCAGAGCGTTTGCGCGTTCACAAAATCGGGGTTGATATTTGCCGACAGGAATCTTTCAGGTGAAATATTCAAATCCCACTGCTGATTATCGACCGCCTCAAATTCATGGGTTGAGGCGTTGAAACGGCGCACTTCAAACAAGCGCCAGTTGCCGTCCACATAGGTGGCAAAATTGGCCCGGGTCAAAATCGTTAAAATTCCACGGTCATCCCGTTCATATATGGACAAGCGATCCAGGATAACAATATTGCCGTTGCGGGTGACAGCGGCAGCCAATACCAGCGTGCCGTTCTCCACTATTCTGGCTTCTGTGGTATAATCCGGAATCGGCGGAAGATTGATGGCATACTCATTGTCTTGCCAATAGGCCAGCTCGGCATTGGCATTGACCACCACCGTATCCTGAAAATAGAAATGCAGTCCGGCAATCAAGGCACAGGGCAGGCCCAGTGGCATCAAAATGCGCTGGGCGGAAAGTCCGAGACCTTTCATGATTATGATTTCACTGTATTGGCTCAAGCTGGCAAGCGTCAGCAGAGTCGCCAACAAGGCTGAAAATGGTATGAATTGTGAAATTAACTGCGGAGTCCGCAGAGAGAGATAGCGGAGAATAGAACTGAAATTTGCCCCGTCTGCCGCCATTATTTCTTCTGACACACCCAGAAGGTCCAGCATTTGCAACACCGTGACCAGCCCCACAGTCATGCCGAGAAAGCGAATTAAATAGAGCTTTGAGACATAGTGACTCAGGGTTTTGGAGGGCAGGAAGAACCTGCGAATGCCAAGCAGAATGCTCATGCCTTAGCCTGCGTCATACGATGAAACAGTTTGATAAAGGGGCCGGATATGAGCTTCCATAATTTATCAAGCCAAATCCGCGGTTCTCCGCCCACGATGGCTGCGCGCACATAAAACAGTCTTAAAGAGAGGAGTGCGGTCAGACCAAAGAGCGCGTACAGACTTTTAAGAGGGGTTGTCTGGCCCGAAGCAATCAACGCCTGACCGACCTCGCTCAATTCGTTATAGGTTATGACAATGGTCAGTCCAATCACCAGCCCGAGCGAGCGCCCGCTGCGTTTGTTGGTTATGCCCAATGACATGGCCAAAAAAGGGATCAGCAAAAAAATCATGGTGTGGGCCACGCGCCAGTGAAAATTACCGCGGAAGGCGTTGCGCGTTGTCTGGTTAAGACCGGGATCGTCCATACGATCCCACAGCTCCAGCACAGTCAGTTCCAGATGCAGAAGGCCACGCTCGCGAAATTCCTCGTGAGACGGCAGCGGGATGGTTATGTCCTGCACATCGAAGGTCAACACGCGCGGTCGGCCATTGCCCTCATTCAGGTCAACCAGAGTACCATTATAGAGCCGCAGGATCACATTCTGCTGGTCGCGGGTTGAGAAAAACCCGCCGCGATCGGCTGTGACCGTAATATTCCGACCGCCGGGACTGGTGCGTTCCAGAAAGATACCCAGCAGTTCGGAACCATTATTTCTGGATTCCTCAATGCGAAGAACCGTATTCTTTCCCAAATTCACAAATTCACCGACCTTGATGCTGGCTCCGAGTGCGCCACTCCTCAGGTCAAATACAAGTTCCTGGTAGGTGTAGCGGGAATAGGGTTGAACAAATCCCACCAGAGCCACATTGATCGCCATAAAAAATAATGAGGTTGCCATCACCGGCCTGATCAATCGCGTCAAGCCAATACCACTGGAGCCCATGGCATCCAGCTCCGAGTTCATGGAAATTTTCCGGAAGGTCAGAAGGATGCCAAGAAAAAGACCCAGAGGAAGAGCCAGGCCCAGATAATGAGGCACCAGACTGCCAAGCATGCGGAACACCACCTCAACCGGGCCGCCCTGATTAACCACAAAGTCAAACAGTCGCAGCATACGTTCCAGCAATAATAACAGGG